>NZ_DBKJ01000083.1:12690-12866 GCF_002297325.1 Treponema sp. UBA753
CAGACCGCGTTGTTTTTATGGAAGACGGAATCGTTGCGGAAGAAGGAACGCCGTCGCAGATTTTTGACTCTCCAAAGTCCGAGAGACTAAAGAAATTCCTTAACTGCATTCTATAAAAATCACTTTTTATATTTTAATGTCATTGCTGTCATTCCCGTGCTTGACCCTGCGATGTT
>NZ_DBKJ01000083.1:12936-14662 GCF_002297325.1 Treponema sp. UBA753
TTGACCCTGCGATGTTTCTGAAGGAAACTCGGTTGATAATCTTTCTATAATTTAAATCAAAAACTTGAATTCTGCATGGATTTGAATCATAATGTTTTATAAGCACTGGAGGTTTTTTATGAGAAAATTTGGTTTTGTTGCGCTGGTTTCTTTTTTGTTTTTGATGTCTTCTTGCATGAACATGGGTGGCTCTTCTGGGAACGATGGCGCAATCCGTGTTGCAGTTCCGGGAAGCGGTTCGCGCGGCGCATACACTCTTAGCAAGGAAAATGCAAAGACATATAAAGTAGCCCTTTTATTGGACAGCGAAAACTTAAAAACTCAAACTTCCGAGGCGGGGGGGGCGGACATAGTATTTGACGAGCTTGAGCCTGCCACTTACACAGTCCAAGTGGAAGCTTATGACACAGCTGATGTTCTTCTTGCAAGAAAAAGCGAGACTGTAAAAGTTACCGCTGGCGATACTGCGGAATGCTCAATTGCTCTTAAGCTTTTTGCAAGCAGCATTTTGGATTCAAATTATATCTTGTGGAATTATGGAGCTGTCGATTATTCTGGTAATCAAATTATTTATATTGATCAACTTTCTTCTGCTATTACTGAATCTATTAGTTGTGCTACTAATAACGAAACTTCAAGCGCTAGCTTTGTGGAAGATATTGTAAGTAATTGGTATTATATTGCAGATGCAGTTTTAAAAAAAGCAGATAGTCCATGGTCTTCAAATCCTTCTGTAACTGGCAGCCTTTTTTCTGATTCCCTTTATTATGATGATTCTACGGATTCCTTATGGATTGCAAGAAACAGTGATGGAACTACAAGCGCTCTTCAGTTTTCGGTTATAAAAAACATTTCTACAGAGACGTCTCCTTCCATTACTTTTAAGTCTGGGTTTGACAGTTTTGATTACTATGGGGCGGCTTTTGCAATTCAAGGAAATGTTCTTTATCTTGCATATATAGATTCTGATGGAAGCACATATTACCTCCAGCGTGCCATAATTACAGAAAATGCGGACGGCACATTTGCGGTTTCTAAAGTCGGCGCGGCAAAGTCTGTTTCTGATCTTGGTGTTTCCGGCGCAATTACCGACATTGCAATTCTTTATGACGGAACAGTTTACGTTCTTGTTTCAAATGTGGGCAATACAGCAGGTGATTCTGGAGATTCGTTTAACTATGAATATAATCAAGCCAACACAATGTACAGCCGCGGCGCGCTCCTAAAAATACAGAGCACAAGTTTAGGATTTGAAGTCGTTGATACTTTGGGCTGGACAGACTCTTCAAGGACAATAGCTCCTGTTGGGGACGCAATATATAATGGAAAAGCTTTAAGCTCTTTGACAGCTTACATTCCGTCTCTTTCTGAAAACAGTAATAAATTCTACGGGCCACGTAGGTTTGTTGCAATAAGGCCAAAGGAAATTGCAATTGCTGACTGCGGCGCAAACTTTGTAATGCCAAATGTAACTAATTACGCTTATGGAAAAATGTTTACCCACAATAGAGTTGTAACAGTGAGCCTGTCCAATTTTGCAATCAGCAATGTTACGGAGCTTAAAAATATAAATTTCAGCAATCTTACTTTGAGCGGAGGAGGAACTTATTCTGGCGGATATATCCAATCTGGTGGTTGCAATGTTGATTCAAATCTTGTAGAGCAATAGTTTTATTATTAGGGTCAATTTCGAGTTTTGTAAATTTAATGTCATTGCCGTGCTTGA
>NZ_DBKJ01000083.1:14723-15216 GCF_002297325.1 Treponema sp. UBA753
GTGCTTGACACGGCAATCTACTAAAAATTTCTAGTCATTATCGGGTCAAGCCCGATAATGACTAGAAATTTCAAAAAATCCTAAAACTCTACATTCGATCTATTAAATGCTTTGGAAAAAGTTTTCTTTGCGCAACATTCTAAAATTTGCAGAAAATCACTTTTTGCACTTGAAGAAATGCGCAAAATAATATAAACTATTTTTCATTCGGCGCTTTAGCTCAGCTGGATTAGAGCATCTGCCTTCTAAGCAGAGGGTCGACGGTTCGAGCCCGCCAAGCGTCACTAGTCCGTTTCTAGTTTCCTGGAAGCGGACTTTTTTGTTTTTTTAGCGTTTGTTTGTATATACCATTTTCTTTGTATCGTAATTACAGACAAACTGTACAGTCTGTCTGTAGTTTAAAAGTTTTCTTTTTTTAATATTTATAATTGCCATTTGGCCGGAGCATAATCAGGTCAAAATCCGGAATTCGGCCTATTAACTAAATCGCCAA
>NZ_DBKJ01000078.1:0-608 GCF_002297325.1 Treponema sp. UBA753
TTTTATGCTGAATACATTTATACGTGTTTACCCTGAATTTCAACAGGACTGAAACAAAAAAAAGGCTGCCCGATTTATGGACAGCCAGAAAAAGCTAAATGCTTTCTATTTTATTTTTTTGGAAAAAGCTTTTTAAAATCAACAAGAACAAGACTTGAATCTCTTGCGCTGTCAATGTCTGTGATTTTTCCAAGCTTCTTGTAGAATTCTATAAGAGGCTCAGTTTCTTTTCTGTAAACTTCAAGACGGTGAGTTATAGACTCAAGCTTGTCGTCTTCGCGAGTAAAAAGCTCTCCGCCACATTTGTCGCATTTGCCTTCAACCTTTGGAGGCATAAATTTAACATTGTAGTTTGCCTTGCAGTTCTTGCATACACGGCGATTTGAAAGGCGCGCAATAATCAAGTCGTTGTCAACTTCAAAGTTAACAACTTTTACATCGATTCCAAGCTTTTCAAATGCTTCTGCCTGAGGAATTGTGCGTGGAAATCCGTCCAAAATAAAGCCGTTCTTGCAGTCATCTTTCTTGAGTCTGTCTTCCACAATTTCAAGAACAACTTCATCGCTTACAAGTCCGCCGGAATCAAGAATTGCCTTTACTTTTTTTCC
>NZ_DBKJ01000078.1:780-2358 GCF_002297325.1 Treponema sp. UBA753
TCCTAAAAAAATAAAATTCATCTGTTTTACTCCCATAAAATTTTAGCGTGCTTTTATAAAAACACCGCATGATATTATAAATCAAAATTGCCAAATTCTCAACCAAATTTAACAATGTAGTTTTTCTTTTTTCCGCGGCGAAGAACAATCACTTTTCCTTCAATTGCAAGCTGGCTTGTTAAAGGCATATTTTCGTCCGTGGATTTTTCACCATTTAAGGTTATTGAGCCTGCCGCAAGAAATTCTCTTGCCTCGCGTTTGCTTGAAGCGATTTTATTATTTACAAGCACATCAATCAGTTTTTCACCTTCTGAAATTGAAACAGTCGGAACGTCCTTAAATCCAATTTCAATGTCCTTTAAGCTAAGAGACTTCACATTGCCAGAAAAAAGGGAACTGCTTATGTTCACGGCTTTTTCGAATTCTGCTGCTCCGTGCAAATCAGTGATAATTTCACGTGCCAAAGCCTTGTGCGCCTCGCGAAGCTCTGGGTGCTCCTTGTTTTTTGCTTCAAGTTCTTCAATCTGCTCTTTTGAAAGGAAAGTAAAAATCTTAAGGTAGTCAACAACCATTGAATCGTCAACATTCACAAGATACTGATAAAGCTCATAGCTCGAAGTTTTATTCAAGTCAAGCCACAATGCATTTCCCGCGCTTTTTCCAAATTTATTTCCGTACTTGTCCAAAACAAGCGGCATTGTAAATCCGTAGGCTTCCTTGCCTTCAATTTTGCGGATAAGCTCAAGACCTGTTGTTATGTTTCCCCACTGATCCGCGCCTTCGGCCTGAAGAATGCAGTTTTTATTTCTGTAAAGCCACAAAAAGTCATAGCCTTGCAGAAGCGTGTAGGAAAATTCCGCAAAAGTAATTCCTGTTTCCAGACGGCGTGAAATTATATCTTTTGAAAGCATATAGCTTACGTTTATGTATTTTCCAATGTCGCGCAAAAATTCAAGGAAAGTATAATCTTTTGTCCAGTCATAGTTGTTTACAATTTCCGCCTTTCCTTCAAAAATCCTGTCAACCTGGCTTTTTATTCCCGCAAGATTTTTTTCAAGAGTTTCATGACTGATTATTTCACGTTCTGCTGTAGGACGAGGATCGCCAATAAGACCTGTAGAGCCGCCCACCAAAAGAATCGGATGATGACCTGCACGCGCAAGACGCTTCGCTGTTACCAAAGACGAATAATGCCCCAAGTGAAGGCTGTCTGCTGTAGGGTCTGTTCCCCAGTAAAATGTGATTTTTTCATTGTTAAGCTTGTCTGCAATGTCTTCCCCGGCAACATCTTTAACAAGTCCACGCCACTGAAGCTCCTCAAAAAATGTCATTTCCTACTCCAAGTTAAATGAATACTGATTTTTATATGTTCCAAAAGACTATCACTTTTTCCTATGAGTTTCTAGTAAAAATGCATAAAAAAAGCTCCTGCGCAAAACAGGAGCAAACGGTTCCTACGGGAATCGAACCCGTCTTTCGACCTTGAGAGGGTCACGTCCTAGCCGATAGACGAAGGAACCTAAACAAAAAAAGCCAGACTAGCAGTCCAGCTTATATTCCCCAAGGAGGATTCGAACC
>NZ_DBKJ01000078.1:2448-3053 GCF_002297325.1 Treponema sp. UBA753
ACACAATCGGGGAATGCAATGTGCATATAAAATACAAGGTCATAAAAAAAAAGTCAATAGCAAAACATTGTTTTTATTGAATTTTTTTAGCCATTGAAGATTTTGTTTATTTGACAAATTGTAATACATCGATTACATTGTATTACAGAGAGGTATAATTATGGCAATGACCGCAACCGCAACTTTTAGAACAACACCAGAACTTAAAAGCAGAATGGACTTTCTTGCAAAAGAAACCCACAGACCAACAAGTTTCTATTACAACCTTCTGCTTGAAGATTATCTTGAAGATTTGGAGGACATATATCTTTCTGAAAAAATCCTTGAAGACATAAAAAGCGGAAAAGAAAAGACAATTCCAGCTGAAGAAGTATATAAGGAACTTGGAATTTGAAAATAGAATATACATCAAGTGCAAAAAAGGAACTTAAAAAACTTGACAGGCAAATTCAAATAAAGATAAAAAATTATCTTAATGAAATTGCAAGCCTTGAAAATCCTCGCTCACGAGGAAAAGCACTTGTAGGAAATTTATCGCATTTATGGCGATATAGAGTCGCAGACTACAGATTAATTTGCGACATTCAAGATGAAAAAATTCTTGT
>NZ_DBKJ01000078.1:3100-4157 GCF_002297325.1 Treponema sp. UBA753
TCAAGATGAAAAAATTCTTGTTACAGTTTTACGTATTGGACATAGAAAAGAAATCTACAAAAACTAAGCAAAATACTTTTATTCTGTTGTGCAGTGCTCCACACTTCCCTGCCCGGCTGTTTTTCCGTTTTTAAGCATTTCTTCCATTGTGTGCCAGCCAAGAACTGCGCACTTTACGCGTGCAGGCATTTTACTGATATTTTTTAGGCTTGCAGCTTCATCAAGTTCTTCCAAAGCACTGTCATCTTCAATCTTGCCGTAAATCATGTCCATAAAAAGTGAAGCAAGGCGCAAGGCTTCATTCTTTGGCTTTCCAATTATGTCATCAAGCATCATGTCTACAGAAGCCTGGCTTACAGCGCATCCAGAGCCGTTAAAGCTTCCTTCTGAAATTATTCCGTTATCATCAATTTTGAGCTGAAGATAAATATTGTCTCCGCAGCTAGGATTCACGCCTTGCAATGTAAATGTAGGATTTTCCATAACGCCCTTGTGAGTCGGGTTCAAATTATGCTCGTTAAGAATTTCCTGATAAAGCGATTTCAAATCCATGTTAATACCTCAGTTTTTAATTGCCTTTATTCTTTAAATCCCATCCAGCAGCGGACAAGCTTTAGTTTTTCAAGAAAAATTTCAACTTCTTGCTGTGTATTGTAAAAGTAGCAGCTTGCGCGCGCAGTTGAGCCTACTCCAAGTTTCTGCATCAAAGGCTGGGCGCAATGATGTCCTGCCCTGACCGCAATTTTTTCTGTATCAAGAATAGAAGCAATATCATGCGGATGCACGCCGTCAATGGTAAAAGTAACAATTCCGCAATGCTTTTTATAGTCATCGTTCCCGATTATGTGAAGATAAGGAATTTTTTTCATTCCCTCAATCATCGTCTGGGCAAGAGAATCGTCGTTTTTTTCTATATTATCAAGCCCGATTTCCTGAATATATTCTATCGCCTTTGCAAGCGCAACAGCTCCACCAGCGTTTACAGTTCCGGCTTCAAATTTATGCGGAACTTCTGCAAAAGTCGCAGTCTCGCGGGTAACATATTCAATCATTTCTC
>NZ_DBKJ01000078.1:4225-8887 GCF_002297325.1 Treponema sp. UBA753
CATATTCAATCATTTCTCCGCCGCGCAAAAAAGGCGGAAGTTTTTCAAGCAGCTGTTTTTTACCATAAAGAGCGCCAATTCCCATAGGAGCACAAAGCTTATGCCCCGAAAAAGCAAAAAAGTCCACGTCCAATGCCTGCACATCGATTTTTTTATGAGGCGCGCTCTGAGCTCCATCCACAACAACGTAAGCCCCCTTTCCGCCGTTTCCAACTTCATGAGCATAGCTTGCGATTTTTTCTATAGGATTTGTTATTCCAAAGACATTGCTAACCTGCGCAACCGCAACAATTTTTGTCTTGGAATTTATTTTAGCTTTTATTTCCTGCTCCGAAATTTCTGCGGAAGAATCGCACTCAAGCCACACAAGTTTCGCGCCTTTTGCATTGCAGACCATCTGCCACGGAAGAATATTCGAATGATGCTCCATGCAGCTTACAACAATTTCGTCCCCAGACTGAACTTCAGAAAGACCAAGAGTGTATGCAACAAGATTCAGGCTTTCAGAAGCATTGCGCGTAAAAATAATTTCCGCAGGCTCGCTAGCATTAAGGAATTTTGCAACAAAAGATCTTGCGTTTTCATAGTCATCAGTTGCCCTTATGCTCAAAGCGTAAAGTCCGCGCAAAGGATTGGCGTTGTTTTTTCTGTAAAAGTCAGCTTCCGCCTGAATTACACATTCCGGCCTATGAGTTGTAGCCGCGCTGTCCAAGTAAATAAGCCCTTCGTTTTCTGGCTGGCTGAATATCTTAAAATCGCTGCGTATTTCTTGTGCACTGAACATAGTTTCCTCGTTATATAATCGCTTCAACAAAAGAATTGATTTCTTCCACAAGGCTTTCATCAGGAATAAACCGTGAAACCTTTGAAACCTTTGCCTTTGTCAAAAGCTCTCTCGCAGTCTTTTCGTCAACTCCGCGGCTCTGCATATAGAAAAGTTTTTCCATGTCAACTTTGCCAATTGAACATCCGTGGCGGCCTTCAACAGCTTCTTCATCGCAAAGAATAACAGGAAGGCTTTTGTTCACAACATCCGGGCTAAGCAAAAGAACATCCTCCTGCTCGTCTCCCACAGAATCTGCGCAGCCTTTCTTAAAGCCGATTGTGCCTCTCCAAGTTTTTTTAGCATTTTCAAGCAAAACTCCGTCTACAGAAAAACGGCTTTCACTGTATTTTCCAGTCTGAAGCGCAACCTGGTTCATGTCAAGAAAAGATTCGCCTTTTACAACATAAGCTGCTCTTCCCAAGAAACGGCTCTTATACCCTTCAAGACTGTTAAAAGTTCCGCTGAACGTTTTGTTTGCGCCAAGCTCAAGCTCTGTGATTTCTATAGCCGCATTGTCATTACACTTTGAACCAATTGAATTAAAATGCACAACGTTTTTTCCAAGTAAGTTCACGCAGCAAATATGCACGTGCGAATTTTCCTGTGCAAGAACACGGATTCTAACTCCAAGCTGAGCATTCAAAATGTCCGCTTCACTTTTATAGACAAAAATATAAGAAGCCTGCGCGTTTTCCTTTGCCTGGATTACAATATCGCAAACAGAAGCTTCGTTTTCCTGCGCAAAAAACTCAATTTTTTGAACCTGATTTTTGGATTCCGCCGTAAAAAGCAAAGTCTTTATTCCGTTTTTCTGCAAAAGAGAATCAAACTTCTTATCAAAGCCTTCTCCAAGCCCGGTTTTTATTGAATCATATAAAGCAGAATTTTCAATTTCTTTTGCGCCGGAAACTGCACCACAAGACTTAAATTCACTGCTAAACTCAAGGCGAGCCATATTTATATTCAGAAAATTCCAAGTGAGGCTCGGAAACTGATTTACGTCTATTTCAAAATTTTCCATTCACTAGCCCCTTACATGCTGCCTTTCATTTCAAGCTGAATCAAATTGTTCATTTCAACTGCATACTCAAGCGGAAGTTCCTTGCTTACAGGATTCGCAAAGCCTGAAACAATCATTGCCCTTGCATCTTCCTCGCTGATTCCGCGGCTCATAAGATAAAAAATCGCCTTGTTGGAAATACGGCCAATCTTTGCTTCGTGCCCGATGTCGCAGTCATCTGTCATTACATTCATTGCAGGAACTGTGTCGCTGCGGCTTTCGTCATCAAGCATAAGCGAAGAGCAGTCAACGCTCGCCTTTGAGTTTTTTGCGCCTTTGTTCACGACAATAGAACTTCTGTAAGTGCACTCTCCGCCGCCTTTTGAAATGGACTTGGTGTTTATTACAGTCGAAGTGTTTTTTCCAATGTGAACCATCTTTGCGCCGGTATCAAGATTCTGTCCTTTGCCTGCAAAAGTTATTCCAGTAAATTCAACGCTTGAATTGTCGCCCTTTAAAATTGTAGTCGGATACAAATATGAAATGTGGCTTCCAAAGCTACCGGAAACCCATTCCATACGTCCGTTTTCCTCAACAATGGCGCGCTTGGTATTCAAGTTGTACATATTCTTTGACCAGTTTTCAATTGTTGAATAGCGCAGCCGGGCATTTTTCTTTACATAAAGCTCAACGCAGCCTGCATGAAGATTCGCAACATTGTACTTTGGAGCGGAACAGCCTTCTATAAAGTGCAAGTCCGCGCCTTCATCCACAATAATCAATGTATGCTCAAACTGGCCAGCTCCAGCCGCATTCAGCCTGAAATATGACTGCAAAGGAATTTTTACCTTTACATTTTTTGGAACATAGACAAAGCTTCCGCCACTCCAAACAGCACCATGAAGAGCCGCAAATTTATGGTCAGACGGAGGAACAAGGTGCATAAAATATTCCTTTACCATTTTGCCCCATTCTTCGCTTTTTAAAGCAGACTCAAAATCAGTGTAGATTACGCCCTGCTCCGCAACTTCCTTTATAACATTGTGGTAAACAACTTCGCTGTCGTACTGCGCTCCCACTCCGGCAAGGCTTTCACGCTCCGCTTCTGGAATTCCAAGCTTTTCAAAAGTATCTTTTATATCTTTTGGAACATCAGCCCACTTTGCAGCCATTTCAGTCTTAGGCTTTACGTAAGTTACGATTTTTTGAATGTCCAAATCGCGGATGTCAGGTCCCCAGTCAGGCTCATTTATCTCATTGAACAAATGAAGGCTCTTTAAGCGGAACTCTTTCATCCATTCAGGGTCGCTTTTTTCTTCGCTTAGCTTTTGGACAATCGAATCGTCAAGACCTGCGCGTATTTTATAAAAGTCCTTGTCGCTTTCCTCGTAGCGAAAGTCATAAAGAGAACGGTCAATATCTGAAACTTTTGTTTTTTCTTCGCCCATAAACAATTTTCCTGATTAAAGTCCACCGTTGGTAGCGTTCATCTTTACAGCGTCCATTGCGGCTTTTGCAGCGGCGGCAAGCTGTTCCTTGCGCTCGGCATCTTTTATTTCCTGCGGAATAAAGCCGTCAAATCCTTCCTCGTTTATCTTCTGAACAAGGCTTCCGTCTCCAGTATGAACAAGCTGGCCTTTTACAATAATATTAGTTTTGTCCACGGAAAGATTTTCAAGAATTCTAGTTGAATGGGTTATTACAATCAAAGAGCCGCCGGAAGCTTCCATATATTTTTTTATTCCCTCGGAAACAATGCGGCAGGCATCAACATCAAGTCCAGAGTCTGTTTCATCAAGAATGGCAAGCTTAGGCTTAAGCATCAAAAGCTGCAAAATTTCGCTCTTCTTTTTTTCTCCACCGCTGAATCCAACGTTCAAATCGCGCGAAGCATAGCTGTGATCCATTTTTAGCAGATCCATGTTTTTTTCAAGTTCGCGGCTAAACTGCATGAGTTTTACCTTCTGGCCTGTAACCTGCTGCATGGAAGAACGGATAAACGATTCAAGCGAAACACCCGGAACTTCAAGCGGTTCCTGAAAGCTAAGAAAAATGCCTGACTTTGCCCTTTTGTCTGCGGAATCAGATGTGATGTCCTGCCCGTTAAAGATAATTTTTCCGCCGGTTACAGAATATTCAGGGCTTCCCATCAAAGTATAGCCCAAAGTTGATTTTCCAGCTCCGTTCGGTCCCATAAGAACATGGATTTCTCCGGGAGCAACGTCCAATGAAATATTTTTAAGAATCTGTTTTTCGCCAACAGATGTGCACAAATCTTGAATTGAAAGCAGCGGTTCTGCCATAAAGTTCCTCATTTTAAATGTAGTAGGCTTTTTAAACAAAAGTTCTAAAAAGTTCTCATGTATGCCTAAAATATACTGATATTATAGGAAAATTGCAATGTTTGGGAATAGACAGATGCACATTGCTCAGATCCGCGACAAAATCATCGTTGCCATCGTCGTCTTTCTCTGCAATCCTGATTTTTGCTGTCGCTCCGTCTGCAATGTCTGTTACATCGGCGCAAAGATAAACCTCATCGCCGATCAGGGCTTTTGTTATTGTCCTGCCGCTTATATCTTCCCAGCGCGGGTTTACGATTGATGGGTTCTTTTCTTCTACGTTGCTTTCTTCTGTGTCGGTCTGCGTTTCCGCCTGACTTCTGTCCTCTGAAACTGCAACTGGTTTTGCTTCCTGTGTGTTTGCACTCCGGCTGTCTATCCGTTCCCTGTCGATTTCGCTTATGCTTCTGTTGCTGCTTACTCCGCAGAAGTTTCTTTTAAGATGGCACGTTGTGAAGTATCCGTCCTGGACGCTGAAGTCGTGCTCGACAGAG
>NZ_DBKJ01000062.1:0-7273 GCF_002297325.1 Treponema sp. UBA753
TGACACAGAAACAGAAGGCTTGCTTTTAATTGCCGCAACACAAGAATGCTACAACGCATTTATAAATTTTCAACGTGAAGGCAAGTTTTTAAAAGGATATTCTGCAAAATGCCAGAAAATTGAAAAACAGATTGAAGGATTTCCTCCAGCTGAATTTCTGATAGAAAACAAATCAGATAGTGTAAAAAAATATACAGTTTCTTCAAGGTTCAGGCCTTTTTCTTTGAAATCAAAGCAAGTCCGCCCTGTAACAAACGGCTCTGGAAAAGCGGCGCAGAAAAAATGCAGCGAAAAAATTTACACAACGGAAATAATTTTGGACACAGAAAAACTTTTTGCAAAATGTTCTATAAAAAAGGGCTACCGTCACCAAGTAAGATGCCATTTAGCTTGGCTTGGTCTTCCAGTCCGCGGAGACAAGCTTTACAATCCGTTTTGCAGCCAAAATGAAGAAATGCAGTTCTTTGCGGACTACTTAAAATTTCCTCATCCTTTAACCGGCAAAATTATTGAATGCTCCTACTAAATTAGCCCAAATACTAATTACGTTTCTGTTTCTTATTGACTTTTGTTAAAATGTTGTTTATATTTTGGTTACCGATTATTCGGTAACGCTATAGTCAAGTATGGAAAAGAAGCAGAATTCAACAAGGGACAAAATCATCCAGTCAGCATTCTCTTTTTACGATATGCTTTTTTTTGAAAGAATTTCACTTTCAAAAATTGCTGCAAAAGCCGGCATTACAAAACCTGCTATTTACAAACATTTTAAAAGCCGCGAAGACTTGGAAAACGCAATGAAGTCTTTGATTCTTAGCGATATTGCCGATACAATCAAAAGCTGCGGAAAATATAAAAACGAAGAATCAATCCTTGAAAAAGTCATAGTTCTTCTTTGCAAGAAAAAATCGTATTTTTACTTTATACTTTCCAATTCACTTGAATTCAGCATTGACAACTTTTTAATGGAGATAGAGAAGCACGATATTGCTGACTTAAATTTAGAAACCATTTTTGACAACTGCGGAAATGTTGCAGACATTGAAGTTTACAAAAAAATTCTTTTTGTTTCCGCCACAATGATTTTTTTCCAAGGCGCAAGAGACTTTATTCTGCTAAACAAAAAGCTACCTGATTCTGATGAAAATATTCAGGAATATGCGGAAAAACTTTCCAAGTTCATTATATCCGGCGGACTTGGACATGACATAAAAGACACTGACGCTCTCAGGCTTTCCCAGCTTGACCTTCTTTGCAGCAAGGAAATTCAGTCTTTAAAAGAGCCTTGCAAGTTTTTTATAGCCATCGGAAATGTTGTGCGCCGTGTGGGATTTTCAAAAACCACAATTGAAGAGCTTGCAAAAGAGCTTGGACTTGCAAAAAGCAGCCTGTACACAAATTTCAGTTCAAAAAAAGAAATGTTCGAAGCTCTCATAAAAGAAGAATGCCTGAATTTATTTCACGTGATTAAGAAGAATCTTCTTTATGCAAAAAACAGCGCGGAATGTGTCTACATTTTTATGGAAACAGAAATTGAATTTTTCCTAAAGAGAAAAGGCTTGCTTTATGTTTGCCGCTGGCTCACGTTCCAAAATTCAAAGGATGATTTTAAAATCAAGGCAATGCACGAAAAAAGAGAAAAGACAATTGGCAAAGACGAGCAGCTTGACTTTACGTCTTTTATTCTCAACGCCGACATTATAACCCAGATTCCAGATTTTGGAACTCCAAAGATGGATGTGCAGATTATGTTCTCATGGATTTTCCATATGCCGATTTTTTTCTTGCTGCACAATGATCTTCATGATTTTCCAGAGGAATCAGTTCACGCTGCAATAAAGGACTTTTTTTATTGCATGGAAAAAGGAATTAATTTTATTGACAATAATGAAAATAATATTTCAGGAGGAAAGAAATGATTTTCAGCAAAAAGACATTTTTTAAGATTTCAGTCTTGCTTGCTATGTCTGGAGCTTTTGTCTTTGCTCAGGAAGCTTTGGTGCAGAACACTGAATCTGACAAAAAAACTGTAAACCTGACAATTTACGAAGCCGTGGACTATGCGCTTGAACACAGCCATTCACTCAAGACTGCCGACATTGACCTTGAAATCAAGGAGCGCGCCGGAAAAAACGCATGGAATGTTTTGCTTCCTACAGTTCAGGCTACAGGAACTCTTAACAGAACAACAGACATTTCTTCAAATTTGTCAGGAACAAACACAATGATGAAACTTCACGGACTTCCTGAAATTGAAGAGACTGAAAGCATGAAATGGACAGGAATCGCAAGCCTTTCAGTTGACTGGAATTTCAGCCTTGCAATGATTCAGCAGATAAGAGCTGCAAAAGCGGGCTACGAAGCCGGAAAAATCAGCTATGAGCAAAGTCTTGTTGAAACAGAAGTAAATGTAAAAAAACTTTTCTACGGACTTCTCTTGCAGCAGGAAAATTTAAACTTGCAGAAAACAACTCTTGAAAATTCAAGAAGACGCATGGTTCAGGCAGAAGCGAACTTTAAAAACGGAATGGTTCCAGAACTTTCAATGCTCCAGGCGCAAGTTACATACCAGAACAAAAGCCCGGAAGTAGCCCAGATGGAGCGTAAATTCCGCCAGCAGCTTGATACTTTTGCATTCCTTTTGGGACTTCCAGTTGGAACAGACATTGTTTTGCAAGGAAGCATTGAGCCTTTTTATGTTGACTTGCACTACGACACTCTTATTGAACGCTACGGAAACAACAGCCTAGACCTTCAGTCAATTGACAAGAACATTGAGCAGCTTCAGCGCAATCTTGACGCTTTAAATCTTAGCACTTACACACCGTTTTTCAATCTCAGCTACGGATTTAAGCCTATGCTCACTGATTTTCTTGACGCAGACAAAGGCGGATTCCCTACAGGCGGAGATTGGACAGATTCAGGCTCTATAAGCTTTACAATCGGATGGAACCTTACAAACATTCTTCCGTTCTCGTCAAACAGGCAGCAGGCAAAAGACTTGCAAGCAAATCTTGACAAGCTCAAGGTAAGCAGAGAAATGCTTCTTGAAAAACAGAAAATGACTGTCCGCAAATCCGTAGACACATTGATTCAGGCACGCGAGCAGATTCAGTCCATGAACAGAAGCATAACACTTGCACAGCGTTCTTACGACATGACAGTACGCGCTTACCGCAACGGAACAAGAGAACTTCTTGATGTGCGCGATGCAGAAGACCAGCTTAACACTGCAAAGCTCGGACTTGCAAACCAAAAGTTCAACTATATTTCAGCATTGCTTGACTTGGAAACAACTCTTAATACAAAACTCACCGGAGGAGAAAAATAAAATGAAAAAAACAAGCGCAAAACTACCTTTTATCTTGATGGCAGCGGCAATCTTGTCATCCGCATTGGTTTCCTGCAAGGAAAAATCAGAAAAAACAGCAAAGGAAGAAGAAGCTGAAACAATTTATGCTGTAAACGCAGACATTGTTCAGGCCGGAAACCTTGACGACTACTTGGAATTCGGCGGAGACGTTTCTTCTGTTTCCGCAGTTGACGTTTACCCAGACGCAGCAGGAAAAATCTCACGCATAAGAGTTGCTGTAGGCGACCTTGTAAAAAAAGACCAGATTATAGCCTACGTTGATCCAAGCCGTCCTGGAATGAACTACAGCGAAAACCCTGTAAAATCTCCTATTTCAGGAAGAGTAACTTCATTTCCGCCAACAATTGGCACAATGGTTTCTCAAAGCTATTCAATCGCAAAAATCAGCGACACAGACGAGCTTCAGATAAAGGTAAACGTAGCAGAACGCTTTATCAGCAGAATCCGCGAAAACCAGACTGCTGTTGTAAGTTTTGACGCATATCCGGGAGTTGAATTCAAGGCTCGTGTTTTTGAAGTTTCGCCTGTTTTGGACACAACTAGCCGCACAATGCTTGCAAAACTCAAAGTAGAGCCAGCCGACTCAAGAATAAAGGCAGGAATGTACGCCCGCGTAAAGCTCATTACTGACACAATCGAAGGAGCAGTTGTTGTTCCAAATGACGCCATTGTTTACCGCGACGGTAAGCCTTATGTATTTACAGCAAAATCAAAAGACACAGAATCCAGCGTAAACATGGTTTCTGTAAAAGAAGGTCTTTCCGTAGACAATAAGACAGAAATTCAGGAAGGTCTTAAAGAAGGAGACGTTATAATTGTAAAGGGACAGTCTCTTTTGAGCGACGGTTCCAAAGTAAAGATTCTTTCAATTTCTGGAAAAGCAGTTGAAAGCAAAACCGAAAATAAGGACTAAAATATGACATTTTCAGAAAAATGTGTAAATAAACCAGTAACAACACTGCTGATCTTTTTTATAATGGTCGCGCTGGGTATTTTCTGTATATTCGATATGCCGGTAGATATGTATCCAGACATGGACTTGCCGTATATGCTCGTTTATACAGCTTACGATGATGCAGGCCCGGAAGAAGTAGAGCAGAGCCTTACAAGAACAATGGAAAGCTCACTTTCTGGACTTAGCGGACTTAAGAAAATGCAGTCTCAGTCGCAGTCTGGAGCAAGCATTATATTTCTTGAGTTTGACTACGGAACAAACCTCGACACAGCGGCTATAGAAATCCGCGACAAGATTGATATTGTTCGAAGCTATTTGCCAGAAGATGCAGATTCTCCAATTACACTTAAGCTTGACCCTTCCATGATGCCTATTATGAACATTGTAGTTCAGGGCGACTTGACCCCGGAAGAGCTTAGAACAATCGCCGAGGACACAATCCAGCCGCGTCTTGAGCAGCTTGATGGAGTTGCTTCTGCAAACGTTATCGGCGGACGCGAGGAATCTATAAACGTAGACATTCCTAGAGACCGACTTGAAGCCTACGGACTTTCAATTTCTACAATCGCACAGATGATTGGAGCGCAGAACGTTCAAAGCTCAGGCGGAACAATCACTTCAGGCGATAAAAACTATACTATCAAAACAAGCGGAAAATACAAAAGCTTGGAAGATCTCAAGAACACGGTAATCACTTACAAAGCGGACTCTTTGGACAGCTCAAGGCTTATTACAGTAAAGCTCCGCGACATTGCCGATGTCTATGACGGCTACAAAGATGAAAGCACTCTTGCGTATTTGGACGGAAAGCCTTGCGTAATGCTTATGATTCAAAAGCAGAGTGGAAAAAATTCCGTTACAGCCGCAAAAAATGTAAGAAAGGCTATTGTAAAGCTCAAGGCGGATCTTCCTGCTGGAGTTGAGCTTGTAGAAACTTCAAACACAGTAGATATTATTGAACAGACAATCAATGAAGTTGTTTCTTCTGTTGTTCAGGGCGCGCTTCTTGCAGTTGCAGTTTTGTTTATATTCCTGCGCTCTCTAAAAAGTACATTTATCATCGGACTTTCAATTCCGATTTCAGTATTTGTAACACTCATGCTCATGTACTTTAAAGGCATGACAATAAACATGATTTCCATGGCTGGACTCCTCCTTGGAATCGGTATGCTTGTAGACAACTCAATCGTTGTTCTTGAAAACATCTACGCTTACCGCCAGAGAGACGCCAAGCCAAAAGTAGCGGCAATTCTCGGAAGCCAGGAAATGGTAACTTCCATAACCGCTTCAACTTTGACATCTGTATGTGTTTTTCTTCCGATGATTCTCTTTAGAAAAAAACTCGGAATCATGGGACAGATGTTCGACAGCCTTGCCTACACAATTATTTTCTCATTGATTTGCTCGCTGATTGTTGCGATTGCCCTTGTTCCGGTTCTTTGCTCAAGCTACCTTAAAATCGACAAGATTGTTGACGAAAGAAAAAGCGGAATCGGCTACGGAATAAACCAGGCATTCAACAAATTCTTCCTGAACCTCGACAACGGATATGCAAAGGGAGTCCGCTTTGTTCTTCACCACAGAAAGACATTTATCATAGTTCTTGTATGCTGCTTTGTCCTTTCTATAGTGAGCGTAAAATTCGTAGGCTTTATCTTTATGCCGGAATCCGCTTCAAATACAGTTGGAATTGAAGTTGAGCTTCCAATGGGAACAACACTTGAAGTTACAGAAGACACCTTGAGAACACTTGAGGAAATCGGAAAAAAAGAGCTTGTCGGCGTAAAATACACATCTGTAACAGTCGGCGGAACAAGCGTAATTTCCGCAAGCTCTGAAACAAACACAGGCGCAATCACTTGGACTTTGTATGAAGCCAAAGAACGTGAAAAAGGCTGGGACAACGAAAAGTCTGCAAAAGACAAGCTTAGAAAATACTTCAACACAATTCCAGGCGCAACACTTTCATTTGCAACAAATTCGAACAGCGCGTCTTCTGGAGAAATGAGCATCGACATCCGCAGCAACGACCTTGATCTTGTGCGCAACACAGCTGCCCAGGTTGAAAAAATTCTTAAAGAGCAGGCGACTGAACTTGTAACAGAAGTTTCAAGCGATGTTGAAGACGGACTTCCTCAGGCAGAAATTGTAGTTGACCGCGACAGAATGTACGAGCTTGGCTTGAACATTTACAATGTAGGCTCTGAAATCAATGCCGCAATCAATGGAAAAACTGCCAGCCGCTACACAAAGCTTGGAGACGATATTGACGTTATTGTCCGCCTTGCAGAAAAAGACAAGAAAAAACTTGCAGACCTTGACCAGGTTTCTGTAGTGAATTCAATGGGACAGAGAATTCCTCTTTCAAGCTTTGCACGTTACGAGGAAAATCTTTCGCCTGTTACGATTCTTCGTGAAGATCAGTCAAGAATTGTCCATGTTACAGCAAAGCCAGTTTCCGGTGTTTCCCTCGATGTTGTTCAGACAGGACTTTTAAAGATTATAAACGACAACATTCCAAAAGACGACGCTGTAACAATCTCCATAAGCGGAGACTACGAAGACATGATGGAAGCTGTTGTTAACTTCGGCGCAATTATAATTCTTGCCGCGGCATTGGTTTTCATTGTTATGGCAAGCCAGTTTGAGTCTCTTATTGACCCGTTCATTGTTATTCTTACAATTCCGTTCTCGTTCATCGGAGTTATGATGACTTACGCAATGGTCAATCAGCGTCTTAGCGTTGTTACAATCATGGGTATGCTCGTTCTAGTCGGAACAATCGTTAACAACGGTATTGTTCTTGTTGACTACACAAACCTTTTGAGAAAGCGTGGCTATGAGCTTGAGGAAGCTTGTGTTGAAGCTGCAAGAAACAGACTTCGTCCAATCTTGATGAGTACACTTACAACAGTTATTTCCCTTGCTCCAATGGCATTCTTCCC
>NZ_DBKJ01000028.1:0-1730 GCF_002297325.1 Treponema sp. UBA753
AACTTTAAAAAGCTCATCGTAATATTCAATTAAATTCTGAACAAACTTCATTCTTCTATTATAAAAGCAGTTTTGCTATTTTGCAAATTATAAATAAATGCTATAATTCAAGTAACATTTTCATTCGGAGGGAGCATGAATCCAAGAATTTTTTTAGGAATCCTAAGCGCAGTTGTCGGACTTTTGGCTGTTATAAATCCGCGGTCAAGCATAGAGGCAATTGTAATCCTTATTGGAATCGGCGCAATTGTAAACGGAATCAATTCTATTTTAAAAGTGAAAAAATTTTCGTTTGCGCCTTATTTTGAACGCACTTTAATTATAAAAAGCATTGCAGGAATTTTAGTTGGAATTCTCGCAGTAATTCTTCCGTTCGCATTTTTCAGCATGATTCAAAAAATTGTGCGGATTTTTCTTTATATTCAGGCTGTGTTTTTGCTTTTGTCGGCGATTGCACAATTCATTTTGGTTGGCGGAACAGAAAATTCCGCTCCGTTTATAACAGAAGCCATTTGCTCAATTTTTATTGCGGTTTTGCTTTTTATGCTTCCTGCTGACTTTGGCGTAAAACTTGTAAGAGCCGCTGGAGTTCTAATTTTAGTTTCTGGAATAATATTCGCATTTAGGGAATGGAAATATTCTCCAACTGAAGTCGAAGCAGAAATAATAGAATAGATTTTTGAAAAGGCTGCTCAATGAAATTTTGAACAGCCTTTTTCTTTTAAAGCTGAACGCCTGTCTTGATTTTTTCGTTGAACCTTTTCAGTTTCTTTTCGTCCTGAATAGGATTTTCTTCTCCGTTCAAAATTTTGCGCAAAGCTTCCATTTCTTCGCCATTAAACGAAACCGCTTTTTCCATTGTATTTTCAAATGAACTTACTGCCATTGGACAAACAGTTTTTATAATCTCAAGAATTTTTTCTGCGTACAAGCGGATTTCATACTGGGCATGGCTGTCGAGCCTGAGCTTTAAAAAGTGGAACAAATTATGCAAATCCATTTGCCAGTAAAATTCCGTGTACAATGCGAGCGGAAGATTTATGCGGGCAATTTCCCTTGCAATTCCTTTTTCAACCATGTCTTTGTAAACTTCGTAGGCTTTTTGCTGGCCTTCAATAAATTCAGCCTGAAATTCTTTTGCCTGCTGCTCTTCAAAAGCTTCTCCGCGGCCTTGCTTGTTATTTGTTGACTGCTTTGAAATGCACGAATTTTCCGGAACATAAAATTCATCTTTCATAATGCTGTATCTGCCGGAAACTTCATTCATTCTGCCCATTCTATGCCGAACCCACTGGCGCGCTACAAAAATCGGCATTTTCAAGTGGAATGTAAAAACAACCTGCTCAAAAGGAGAAGTGTGCTGGTGGCGCAAAAGATAATCTATTAACGCTCCGTCCTGGCTTACAGTTTTTGTTCCTTCGCCATAGGAAACACGGGCCGCCTGTACGATTCTTGAGTCGCTGCCATAATAGTCAACCAGACGGACAAAGCCTTTGTCTAAAACTTGAAATTCCTTGTCCAAAATTTCTTCTGCGGCAGGAACAATGCAATGTGCCATAAATACCTCTTTTTATTAAATAAAGTGTCATTCTCGTGCTTATGACACGGGAATCTGCTATAACATTCCAATAGATGGGCTGTCTAATAAGTTCTAAATGTCATTGTCGTGCTTGAACTGCGATGTTTGCATGGCAAACTCAGTTAGCAATCTCTAAATGATTGCAATATAT
>NZ_DBKJ01000028.1:1779-5039 GCF_002297325.1 Treponema sp. UBA753
TACATTTAGATTTTCGGGTCAAACCCGAAAATGACAAAAAAGATACTTTTAGGACATTCCCATGCCATTGTCCACGCTATTTGCTGCGTTTTGCTTCGATTGCCTTTTTTACGCCTTCTGCAAAAAGCTGATTCTGGTCTGAACGCTCTGGAACAGAAAACAAAGGACCTCCGTCTTTTTCTGAAATGCGGTAAAGCTTGGAAGAATTCGCATCGTAAGCCGGGCTTGAAGGATTGTTTATCCACCAGTCCAAAACTGAAACAGTGCAAAGCGTGTACTTTATAAGATTCGCATTTGTGGCGGCTGTAACATCGTCATCTCTTTTTGCGCCAAGAAGCACATCAATTCTTTTTGAAACCGCATTTGGCAAATCGAACGTGTAACGGTCCCATGGATTCAAAACGCCAAGCACAGTTTTCTTTCCAGCGGAATTCTCATCGATTCTGCGGACAAGAGCCGTAAGAACGCTTCTCATGTAGTCGGTGCGGGCTGCAAGAGGTCTGTACTTTGCATCATTTACGGGCTTCTGCAAAACCGGAGCGTTGAACTTGTAGTTTGGAAGAAAATAAAATTTTATGCGCCACAAAATATTGTTCAAGTTTTCCTTGCCGAATTTACTCTGGGCATATTCCTTCTGCGAGTAAATTGAATTCACATAGGAACGCAAATAGTCGCCAAGCTTTTTTGCAAACAAATCTTCATAATAAGAAGCCCAGTCTTCCATTGCAGAATCAAGCTTGTCCGGATAGGCGGCAAGTTTTTCGTCCGCTTCAATATTGAACTTTATGTTCCGACAGCCTTTTAGGAAATCTTCGATAATCAAAATAAGAACAATCGTTACCTGCAAAGGATTTTCAGGCGCAATAACGTTGAATCCGTCTTCAAAATTGTAAATTGGATTAAAGTACGGGAACAAATCCGGATGCCGCTCCAAGTGAAGAAATCCTGCCTGCGGAAAAAGCTGGTCAAGAATTTTAAGCCCCATATTTACAATTTCGTTTTTTTCGCCTGCAATATGGTGAACTTCTTGCTTTTTCTTTTCTTGTGCCTCTTCCTGCTTTTTTTCTTTTTTCTTTTTTTCAGGAAGAAGAAGGTCGAACTTTGAAATTCCAAGGAATTTAAGAATTTCTACAATTTTGACTTTAAAGAAATCCGGGAACTCAACAAATTCATCTGAAGACATTCTCATTAAAAGCGGATACATTCCCTGAATAATCTGGTCATGCACGTAAAGCCATTCCGTTACACCTTGCTTTACCAAAGTCTGAAGTTTTGCTTTGTCCGCATTCGGAAATTCAGCAAGATCCGTGTAAATGTCTTTTATTAAAAGCGAAACCTGCTGCTCGCCAATATAGTAAACGGTCAGAAGCTGCCTGTAAACCGCCCGCACAAAAGGAATAAGCATAGGAACTGTAAGATAGTCCGAAGCGTTTTCAACATCCATTGCCAGAAGCTTGATGTCGCGGAGTGTCCACTTGCCAACGGTTCTAAGAAACTTAAATTTAAGGTCGGTTTCTGTAGCGATTTTGGCTTTGTATACATCCGGGGAAATCTGAATAAATGTTTTTATAGTTCCGATAAAAGACTGAATGTGGTCAACGTGGCGGCGCACAATGTATTCACCGAATTTTTTCTGCACACGCTCGCGGTTCTTGGCAGACATTCTATAGAAGAAGTTGAACAAGCCAAAGTCCGGCTTAATATCACAGCCAGGAGCCATCATGGTTTTGTCCATAAGCTTTAAGTCATGCGCGGAAATCTCAGGCAAATCATCGTCCGTGCGTATTTTTTTTGCAGAAGCCTTTATTCCGCCCACAGCCGCCGAAGAAAACGATGAGCCGAACGACGCGCTTTGAGACGAAATATCCGAAGCAGATCTTCCAGACGCTTTTACCACAACATCCTGCCTTCTCCTGTTTGCCGGCATGTTTGAATAGTCCGCTGGAGATAATTTTTCGCGGAGAACTTCACCGCCAAGTTTTTTCTGCATAAAAAGAGCCTCATTAGCATCTATTGGTCCGATATTTTTCCGGGTTTTGTCAAGCGTGCCGGGTTCAAGTGTCCGCTTTGGGCGGTTCTCATTTTCCATAAATACTCCTCAAGAACTGCAAAAATTTAAAGACGTATCAAGTAATTTTCGGAAATTCCTGCAAGAGATTTGAATGAAACTTTTTCACCGCTTGCAGTAATTAAAGTTCCTTCAAAGCTGCCGTATATTGTATGGTACACGCTGCGCACAATAAACGCATTTACGTTGTTAACGCAGATTGAAACAGGCGTAAATGTAAGATCAACCATGTTTTCTGTGTCCTGAATGACCCACTTTTTGTTCATGCCTGAATAATGCGAAATAACAACAGGCGGAAGCGGAGTAGCCTTTCCGTCGTAAAAAAGAACATTGCAGTTGTATTTGTCCGTGTCCACGCTTTCATGCGACTCAGAAGCAAGCTTGAACGCAATTTTCTTTCCATTCACTTCTCCAAATCCAAGCACAGATTTTCCATGCGAGCGGAATTTCATATAGGTGCGCGTCATGTCGAACGAACAAACCCCATCGGATTCCGACATGGTTTTGGTTTCGCCACTGTTGTAGGCAAGAGTAAGAGAGCCGTGCAAAGGAAGAACAGAATTGTAGCTTGCATAGCTTCGTCTTAAAGTAGGATTTGGTCGCACAGAAGTAAGCTCTGCAAACTGGGCATCGTTGAACACTGCGGAAAAAGCTCCACGCGCGGAAGGACGCACAGAATCTCCCTTCAAGTCAAATATAACAGAAAGCCTGTTCTGCTCCCTGTTCCAACTGATTCTTGTATAACGCCGTTTGCTGTAGTTTGAAGTTGAAGCCGCTTCAAGGTTATGCGGAATAAGCCTCTTTCTTGGCCCCATGAGCGAATGATAAGCAAAACGCTGAGAAGTATTTTTGTTCCAAAACACAACTTCTGAAAATCCAGCAATTTTTGCGTCTATAAAACTTATGCGCCCGATATATTCCCCGATATTGAACGAAAATATAAGGCGGCTCTTTATGCGAAGGTTTGTTATAAAAGTCGGAAGCGGAATTACTCCATAAGGCCTATAAACTCCGCGGATGTCAAAACGCTTAGGATGCCCCCGGAACGTACCAAACACTGGCCGCCCGTTCTGAACAAATGACGGAGGAATTTCCTGCAAATCTCGTGTGTACATATATATAACTATTTTAACATTACGTGCAGCTAAAGTCTATGGAGGGAGGAAAACCAACCAGGGCAAACGCATGTAAA
>NZ_DBKJ01000087.1:0-177 GCF_002297325.1 Treponema sp. UBA753
GGCACAAACCTTGAAAATGAATTCAGTTCTCCTAATTTTAAGGAAGCATTTTCTAGAAGTGAATTTATAGCATCATCTTCCCATGAAAAAGAATGATTTACAGGCGAAGGGACAAAATACTTATATTTATATCCCGATTCCCATGTTCCAGAAATAAAATCTTCAATTTTCATATTC
>NZ_DBKJ01000087.1:298-445 GCF_002297325.1 Treponema sp. UBA753
ATTATTTATTTTACTTTAATCATATTAAATAAAATAAAGCTATTGGTATTTTACTTTCATGATGTTTTCGACTTTGTTTTTGTAGAATAAAGTTCAATTTCGAGGTTTGAATTTTAGTGCCCTTATCGAGTTTTAAATTTTAGTGTC
>NZ_DBKJ01000087.1:532-2517 GCF_002297325.1 Treponema sp. UBA753
AAAGAAACTCGGTTGATAATCCTCTAGCAAGATTGCCATGCTTAGGATTTCTTTCTGTCAACAAATGAAGTCCAGTCAATTTTGTTAAATCCACTTAACAAAATCAATCAAAAATTGTTAAGTCCACTTAACAATTTGAACAATGTATTATAAAATCAGGCTATGGAAAAACTAATCGAAGTTTTCAGAAAGAAAATGACCGCCCCGCTTCCAACCTTTGAGCGCGAACTGGAAAGAAAAATAAACTGGAATGTGCGGCTTATAAGCATAAGAGGCTCAAGAGGAACTGGAAAAACAACATTATTTTTGCAGCACATAAAAAAAACTTTCTCCAATAATCTGAACAAAGTTCTTTATGTAAGCCTTGACAACATTTATTTTTCAAACAATACACTTGTTGAACTTGCAGAAAAATTTGTAAGCCGTGGCGGCACACATCTTTTTCTTGATGAAGTGCATAAATATGAAAACTGGTCAAAGGAAATCAAAAATCTTTATGATGATTTTCCGGAACTTCACATCGCATTCACTGGTTCTTCCTTGCTTGAAATTCTGAACGGCAGAGCGGATTTAAGCCGCAGAACTTTAGTTTATGAGCTGACCGGGCTTTCTTTCCGCGAGTATCTTTCGCTGATAAAAGCACACGATTTTCCAATTTTTACATTGGAAGAAATACTAGAGAACAACGAGCAGATTTCCGCGGAAATCGCATCAAAAATCAAGCCGTTTGAATTTTTTGACGATTATCTATCTTTTGGCTATTATCCGTACTTTTTAGAAGGAAAAGACGATTATTTTAACCGCCTGAATGAAACCCTGAACATGATTCTAGAAGTTGAGCTTCCTTTTCTCCGCGGATTGGAAATCGCCTATATTCCAAGAATAAAGAAACTTCTGGCTATCATAGGCGAGTCTGCCCCGTTCATTCCAAACATAACACAGCTTGCCGCAAAAATCGGAATTTCAAGGCAGACCTTGCTCATATATTTAAAATATCTGGAAGACGCAAAACTTATAAATCAGCTTTATAAAAAATCACGCGGATTAAGCGTGCTTGAAAAACCCGAAAAGATACTGATGGAAAACACAAATCTTATGGAACTTTTTAACGGAGAAAATACAAATACAGGCAACCGCCGGGAAACTTTTGTTCTAAACCAACTTTTACATTCCCATAAAGTTGATTTTTCAGAGGAAAGTGATTTCTTTGTGGACTCAAAATACACTTTTGAAGTAGGCGGGAAGAACAAAAAGCGCAAACAAATTCAAGAAATTCCAGACTCATACATTATCGCCGACGACATAGAATTTGGCACAGACAGACAAATTCCTATCTGGCTGCTGGGATTCATGTACTGATTTTTTAATATATTAACATGTTGTCATTCTCGCACTCGATGCGGGAATCTATCTTTTTCTCCGCCTTGCCCATATCCGCCTGAACTCCTTACAAGAACATGCACATATAATGCGGAACCGTGATTTTCTTTCCAGTCTGCACAACATTGCCGTTTACTATCTTGTAGCCGTATTTTATTTCATCTTTTTTAAGAAGGGAATCCAAAGATGAAGTGCCGCCTTTTTCAACTGGGATTTTATTGTCAAAGTTTTCTTTCAGGCTTAAAATCGCGCTCTGCTCAATTCCCAAAGCCCAAAGAAATTCCTCAAAATCAAGAGAATGCATCTCGTACTGACGCTCATAGCCGACTGGAATAGAAGAAATTTCCCTATAATTTATTCCAAGAAGAAAACCTGTCGCAATCACATCAAAAGTGTCATCCTGCGCCAGAAATTTCAAAGCCGTTCTATTTTGGAACTCAACTACAAAGATGTCTCTTCGTACCCGGTAGGTTATGTTCTTAGATGAATGAGCTTTTATTTTCTAAGCGATTTGCCTGTTGGTCAAAAAACATTCCTTTATGTACTCGCGGCTTTGATAGTAAAAGTCTGTGTTGAATCTGCTGATGCTGTCGCTGACCCAGGAA
>NZ_DBKJ01000018.1:0-3563 GCF_002297325.1 Treponema sp. UBA753
ACATTTGAACTTTCCATAAAATGCCCCCATAAAAAGTCAATGAGGAAATATCAATTTCCGATTCGACTTTTTAAGTTGTTTCACAACGAAGTGAGAAACAACAGTTGATAATGAAGTTTGCAACGCAAACTTGTAAAGATAAAAACAGACGCCAGTTTCGGCTGTTTTTATCTTATTCCCTTCTTTAGACTATTATTCTTAACTATAATATAGCGTTTTTTTTAGATTTTCAATTACATTTTTCTAGGGGAATATTAAAGGAGTAATCACATTTTTCTAGGGGAAAGTGAAAGTTTATTCCTCAATAAGTTTGTGTTCTGTAAGTTTTCCTTCTTTTGCGTGCTGAATTGAAAGTTCAAGCCGTTTCTGATTCTCCTCGCTGTAAAATGGGTATTCGGAAGAAAATTTTGTCTATTCTATTTATCAAGTTTTTTTCATGCCCAAAGCAGTCCTGACCTGCTCCAAAAAACGAACCTTTTTCGGGACGCTTTTTCATTACAAAATAAGGATACTGGAAACATTATGGAAGAATCTATCCTTATCACAAACGGACCTGTCCGCAGTTTTTACAACGAGCTTATTGAAAATCTTAACAGCTGCTCCCAGTTCAAAATAAGCGTGGCGTTCATCACTTACGGAGGATTGCAGGTTCTGCTTGAAACGCTGGAGGGTCTTGAAAAACAAAATATCCGCGGCGAGATTCTTACAACAACCTACAAGGAAATGACCAGTCCGCAAGTTCTTGAGCGGCTTTCCAAATTCAAAAATATCCATCTTAAAATTTATGTTCCGCCGACACAAAACGACGGGTTTCATGCAAAAGGCTATCTGTTCCACAAAAGCAGCACTGAATCAGAAAAATGGACTGTCATAATCGGCTCTTCAAACATAACAGGACGCGCGCTAAAGACGAATGTTGAATGGAACGTTCTTCAAAACGAAAACTGCGGCGAGCGACAAGAACCTGGAATTTTTACCAAATCTGTTCTTGACGAATTTGAAACTCTCTGGAAAAGCCCATGGGCAAAAGAATATTCCGATGAATTTTTGATTTCTTACCGCGACTATCTTTCAAAAGTAAAGCGCCAGCAAAAACAGGAATCAAAACTTTTATTTTCATACAACAGTTTTACAGATGAAAATTCTCCGTCCATAATCCAGCCGAACAAAATGCAGGCTGAAGCGATTGTAAAACTTGACAGGCTTAGAAAAACAGGAGCAAAAAAAGCGCTTGCAATCGCCGCAACTGGAAGCGGAAAAACCTACATGTCAGTCTTTGACGCGCTGCAGGTAAAACCCAAGCATCTGCTTTTTATTGTTCACCGCGAGGACATTCTGAAAAAGGCGAAGGAATCTTTTGACACAATCTGCTCCGCAACAGAAGAAAATTATTCCTCAGGATTTTTCACAGGAAACCAGAAAGATAAAAACTGCAAGTACCTTTTTGCAACCCGCGATACTTTAAGCCGGCATTACAATGAATTTAACAAAGATGCTTTTGACTATATCGTTTTGGACGAAGCTCATCATGCGTCAAGCGAAAGCTACAAAAGTATCCTTGCGCATTTTACTCCGAATTTTCTGCTCGGACTTACGGCAACTCCAGAACGAAGCGACAATGGCGACATATATTCAATTTTTGACAACAATGTCGCTGTGGAAATCCGGTTGCGGGACGCACTTTCTAATGATTTAGTCTGCCCTTTTCACTATTTTGGGCTTACAGATGCGGAAGGAATCGACTATTCAAAAATCAAGGCTGAACCAGGAACAAGCGAATATATAGAAGAAATTGCAAATATGCTAATGGTGAACCGGCGCGTTGATTACATCATAGAGAAAATAAATTTCTACGGGCATGACGGTGAAAAACAGAAGGCGCTTGGATTCTGCGCGACTGTAAAACACGCAAAATATATGGCGGAAGAATTCAACAAGAGACTTTCCAAAAACAACGGTCAGATTGCCGTCGCACTTTCAGGAGATGACAGCGTTGAAGTCCGTGAAAAATACGCACGTCTTTTAGAAGATGACAACTCTCCTCTTCAATACATTTTTTCAGTCGATATTTTCAATGAAGGAATCGACATTCCGTCCGTAAACACAGTTCTGCTTCTGCGCCCGACCGAATCTTCAATAATTTTTATCCAGCAGCTCGGAAGAGGCTTGCGCAAACTGGACGGCAAGGAATTTGTAACGGTCCTTGATTTTATCGGGAACTACAAAAAATCTTTTCTGATGGCGATTGCCATGAACGGAAAACAGGACTACGACCGCGACTCCTTGAAGCTTGAAGTTGCAAATGATTTTGCAGACCTGCCGAACGGAACTTACATCCACATGGACAAAATCACAAAGGAACAGATTCTGCGCCAGCTTGAAAACGAAAAATTCATGTCGTTAAAATATATGAAGGAATCTTACCTTTCGTTCAAGCATGTATGCGGTGGAAAAGTTCCGTTTCTTGTTGATTATCTAAAGCATGACGGAAGCATTGATCCTGTGCGGTTCACGGTTTTCAGTCCGAACTACAAGACATATTTTGATTTTGCCGCGTACATTGAAAAAGAAAGCCACCCTGAATTTTCTTTAATGAACGAAGACGAATCTTTCAGGCAGATTATGCAGCTTCTAAGCTTTTATTCGCCTGCAAGACGCGCAGAAGAATGGATTATCGCGGAAACGGTTTTTAATTCCAAAAACAACTTTGCTTCTGTTGATGAAATTGCAGAAAAGGCAAAAAAATATCTTTCTTTTGTGAATAAAACTTCTGTAGTTCACGCCTGCCAGACGCTTAGCGGAGCATATTTTGACTCAAGCGAAAAAACACGCTACGAAAAGGCGATTTTTAATTTTGATGGAGATTCAGTTTCGTTCAACAAAAACACGGTTAACTCACTTGAAAACTCAAGATTTTCCGCACAAAAGAAGCTTTGGCTGGAAGACTTGATTCAATACAACCTTTTGCGCTATCAAAATGAATTCGGATCAGATGATTATTCTGAAAGCGGAACTTTGCCCTTTTTAAGGCTCTACCAAAAATACACGATGCGCGACGCGGCTCTTTTATGCAACTACACAAAAATTCATTCTTCATTCCGCGGACAAGGACTTATAACTTCTGCAAAGCCGGACTATTTTCTGTTTGTGAATTTGCACAAGGACGCAGACATAAAGGATTCCATAAATTATGCTGACAAATTCATAACGCCGGAACATTTTCAGTGGCAGTCGCCAAACAGCACAACGCAAAATTCTGAAGTCGGACAGAACCTAATCCGCAATATAGAAAGGAAAATCCGCCTTCATCTTTTTGTGCGCAAATTTGAAAAAGTAGAAAACATAACTCAGCCGTTCATTTATCTTGGGCAGGTCTCAACTTTTCCGGACAGTGCGGAAGGCAACAAGCCAATCACAATGAGATTCGCACTTCAAAACCGCGTTCCAGATGAGCTTTTCAACGATTTTATAACACGCACTGACAAAATGGGAAAAAACAGTAATAATTGACTTTATAAAAACTAGCGAGGCATAAAAATGAAACAAATCCACGTTTCCGCGGC
>NZ_DBKJ01000018.1:3693-3911 GCF_002297325.1 Treponema sp. UBA753
TACGGCGAATGGAAGGACTGGTGGGAATTTCCGGGCGGAAAGATTGAGGCAGGAGAAACTGCTGAACAGGCGATTGTCCGCGAAATCCGCGAGGAGCTTGCGACGGAAATTCTCCCTGAACAAAAACTCTGCACGGTTGAATACGACTACCCAGCCTTTCACTTGAAAATGGAATGTTTTTTGTGCTCGGTTGTTTCCGGGAAGCTGACGCTTTTGGA
>NZ_DBKJ01000037.1:0-3093 GCF_002297325.1 Treponema sp. UBA753
CAACTTGATTGGGGGAATCCCTATAAGCAAAAAATTGCCAGATTAAGTCCGGCAATGACTAAAAGATGCAGACATGCCAATGACAAAAATGTTTAGATATATCAACGGCATTAAAAACAACACTTAACAGCGGAGGTCAGAATGCGTGCGGCGGACATAATCATTAAAAAGCGTGGAACAGGAAATCAAAAAGGACAGGAGCTTTCGCGAGATGAAATAGAATTTCTTGTAAACGGCTATGTTGACGGCTCTATTCCTGACTACCAAATGTCGGCTTTTCTTATGGCTGTTTATTTCAGCGGAATGACATTCGAGGAAACAGGAATTTTAACAGAATGCATGCTTAGATCTGGCGACACAATCAACCTTCAAAAGCTCAAGGGCCTTAAAGGACCTTTTGTAGACAAGCATTCCACAGGCGGCGTGGGAGACAAAATCAGCCTTCCGCTTGCGCCTATTGTGGCGTCCCTTGGCGTAAAAATTCCCATGATGAGCGGCAGGGGGCTTGGGCATACAGGCGGAACTTTGGACAAGCTTGAATCAATAGAAGGTTACAATGTAAATCTTAACGAGGAGCAGTTCGCTTCGATTATAGAAAAAACAGGCTTTGCCATGATGGGACAGACAGAAAAAATTGTTCCGGCAGACAAGAAAATGTACGCCCTGCGCGACGTTACAGGAACTGTTGAAAGTGTTCCGCTTATTACGGCAAGCATTCTTTCAAAAAAGGTCGCAGAAGGAAGCGATGCACTTGTTTTTGACGTAAAGTGCGGAAAAGGCGCGTTTATGAAAAGCGAGGCGGATGCAGAACAGCTTGCGTCGTTCCTAGTAAAGACAGCCCAGGCAATGGGGAAAAACTCCTGCGCGCTTCTAACCAGAATGGACTCTCCTCTTGGCTTTAAAGTGGGAAACTATCTTGAAATAGAAGAAACTCTTGAGTGCCTGCAAGGAAAAGGTCCTGAGGATGTAATGGAGCTGACTTATGAGCTTGCCTCAAGAATGGCGGTCTTCGGCGGAAAAGCAAAGGACACAAAAGAAGGAAAGTCCAAGTGCAAGGAAGCTGTAAAAAGCGGAGAGGCACTAAAAAAGTTCCTTGAAAACGTAAAGGCTCAAGGCGGAAATCCAGACAAGCTTCTAAGCGAACAGGGAAAACGCCGCTCGAATTTTAAGTCGGAGCTCTTTGCAAAGCAAGACGGATTTTTAACTGTTGACGCATACAAAACAGGAATTGCGTGCATAAACCTTGGAGTGGGCAGAAACAAGTCGTCAGACAAAGTGGATGCGGACTCTGGAATAATTTTTTGCAGACGGCAGGGCGACTTTGTAAAGAAAGGCGAAAAGCTTCTTGAAGTCTACGGAAAAAGCCCGGATGCCCTTGAAAGCGGAAAGCAGCAGCTTGAAGCGGCATTGGATTTTTGCGAAGAAAAGCCAGAAGAAAAGAAATTGATTTTAAAGGAAATAAAATAGTGTCATCATCAAAGTGGGTAAAAAAAACAATTTCAAAGGAAGAAGTTGAAAGGCTAAAAAATAAGTTTTCACTTGACAGCCTTACAGCAAGCATTTTTGCACGGCGCGGAATCACAAGCGGAAAAGACATTCTCTATTTTATGGAAGATGACTTAAGGTTTCAGCATAATCCATTTTTATTCAATTCAATGGAAGATGCCGTTGACAGAATTCTTGTAGCAGTTCCAGAAAAAGACAGTCCAAAGGAAGAGCATGAAAAGGTTTTAATTTTCGGCGACAAGGATGTTGACGGAGTAACGGCGACAACTGTTCTTTACGACGAGCTTTGCTCATTGGGAATTGATGTTCCGTACAGAGTTCCAGAAGGAGACGACGCATACGGACTTTCGATTCAGGCTGTAGATGATTTTGCAAAGCAGAACGGCTCGCTTATTATCACGGTTGACTGCGGAATTTCAAACAATGCGGAAATCGAATACGCAGCGGAACTTGGAATAGATGTGATTGTTTTGGATCATCACAATCCAAAGGAAAACATTCCGTATCCTGCGATTATTTTAAATGCAAAACTTTCAGATTCTGGCTATCCGTTTGAAGAAATTTCAGGCTGCGCAGTCGTGTATAAAGTTGTTTCAGCGTTAAGATTCAGCAAGAGCAAATGGTACAAGGCAGATGCGGCTTTGCTCAATGCGCGTGAAGAAGAAAACGGGCAGATTGCAATTGAATGCATAAAGCTTAGAAATTTAGTTCCAGTTTCAAGGCTTGTTGAACATATTTTTCCGGGCGAAAAATCAATTTACGACACAAAGATTCCGCAGTACTTGTCTGGGCAGATAATTCTTTGCTGGGACAAAGCCAATGTTGAACGGCTTCTAAACCTAACATTCGGAAACAGCGCGCAGTTTAACATTGCAGATATAAGGACAGAAGTCGCAAAGCTTTACCCTTCCCTAAAAAATCTTCCGCTTTCCAAAATAAAGGAAATGTCAAAAATCGCAAAATACGGCGACCACGCTCCCACGGAAATCGGCGGATTCTACAATATATTTGTAACTTATGTTCAGCAGGATTTAAAGAAAAATTTTCCATCTGATTCAGAAAAAGAAAAGCATGACTTGCAGCTTGTGGCTTTGGCGGCTCTAGCAGATATAATGCCGATGAAAAATGAAAACAGGCTTTTTGTGCGTAGCGGAATTAATTCAATAAATGAAAATAAAGTCCGTCCTGGTCTAAAGGAACTTATGTCAAATATAGGGCTTTTGGGAAAGCGCATTACTTCAACTGACATTTGCTGGACGCTGATTCCAAATTTGAATGCGGCTGGCAGGCTCGGTCAGGCTAGAATCGCAATTGAGCTTTTTACAGCAAAAGACGATTCGTACCGTGAACAGCTTGCAAAAAAAATAATTGAGCTTAACACAAAAAGAAAATCCCTTACTCAAGAAGCGGAAGCGATTGCTGGTCTTAAGGCAAAAAATTCTGTGAACGACTTCAGCGGAAAACTAAGCTTTGTAATTGACGAAAAGATAAACAAAGGAGTTTCAGGAATTCTTGCCGGACGTTTGGTTTCTTCTCTTGGAGTTCCTGCAATGGCGATGACTTACGTGGGAAATCTTGTTGTAGGCT
>NZ_DBKJ01000130.1:0-2722 GCF_002297325.1 Treponema sp. UBA753
CTAAGCTCTTGATTTTCTCGCTGACCGTACTTGTATTCCAAAAGTCCGCTTAAATAAATCACGCCATCGTAGCCATAGTTTTTATCAGTGTCAGGACCAAAGTTTGCAACAGATTCTATTGATTCAATTCGTCCAGTTTCATTAATCAAAGTCTGCTGATAAAAAAACAAAGCTTTTCTATAAAAAACCTGAGCGACATAGTCATAATTATGATCCGGGCAAACATGTTCAATTTCATTGCAAAGCCAGGCAAGACGCAAAGAAATTTCAGCGCGTTTAAAAGTTGGGGCATAAGCAATATCCGCCTTTTCATAGCAAAGGAGCGCAAGATAATACATTGCAGTTCCATCGTACAAAGTCCGCTCGTCATTTAAGTCGTAATGCGGAAAAATCGCTTCAACTTCTTTTATTCTATGCTGCTCATCCTGCATAATTCTATCAAAAGTTTCTGGATCTTTTATATCCTTGAAATCTTTCCAAAACAAAGCTGTGTGGCAATGAGGACAACAGCCAATTTCGTAAATAAGAGGATAAACTCTTCCGTATTTTTTGGAAGGCTCATAATTTCTATGAAGCTCGTCAGTAAGATTTCCTGCGATAGTACGGCCGCCACCTTGATGCATAAGCTCTTGCCTGAATTTTTTGCGGCAGACTGGACACAAAGCATCTTCTTTTGCCCAATAAGAAACTGCGGGCTTTTTTTCTGCTTCTGTTAAAAAAGTTTTTCTATTAAATTGAGTTGCCATTTTTCCTCCGCAAAATTTATTTTTCCATTATGAAACTATTTCGATTGCAACGAACGCTAAAGCATATTCTTTTTCGTGGCTAAGCGAAACATGGATTTTATATTTTTCACCGCATTTTTCTTCAAGCAATTTTTTTGCATTTCCTAAAACTTTTATTTCAGGCTTTTTATTATCGTCTTTTGAAATAAAAACTTCATTTAAATTGAATCCGCGAATTCCAGTTCCAAGAGCTTTTGAAAATGCTTCTTTCGCTGCAAAACGGCTCGCATAAAATTCGCATTTACGCTGAAGACTTGCGCTTTCAGAAATACATTCACTTTCATTATAAAATCGTTTTATCATATCTTTGGACAAAACCCATTTTTCAAATCGAGAAACTTTTGTTATATCGCAGCCAACACCAAAAATCATGCAAACCTTTATGACAAAACCGGAACTTTAAAAACTGAGCTCGTTGACTTTTTTTCAGTCTCAGTCTCTTCTATAGGGATTTCTCCTTCTTGCTCTGATTTTACAACATTCAGCACAAAGACAGTGAAGCTTTGCGAAGAAATATTCAGGTTTCCCGGAGCGTCAATTTGAACTGGAACTTCATAAATTCCTGGCTCTGTAATAAAAGCGCAGTCGGCAAAAACATTAAAGTCTGCCGGGGAAACTTTTTCAATATCTAGCAAATTTCCTTCCACAGAAAAATCAATTTTAACATCTTCTCCAGAAACTGCAAGACTGGACGAAAGATTTACGAGCACAACAGGAACACTCTTGAATTCTTTTACAGTTCCCTCAATCACAATCGGAACAGAAACTCTAATAGAATTTTTTTCTCCAAGAATCGAAATATACGAATTCGTATTCACGGGACTTACAATTTTTGAGATGCTTCCGTCCGCGCCTTCAATCGAAACAGCTCCAACCGGCAGTTTATTTATTGAATCCACCATTGACGCAGGTCCGCACAAGGTTACAAACGAAGGCTCCAGCTCAGCAGAAAGCGCCTTGTATCCATGCGCAGGCTTTCCCACAACAGAAGCATAAAGAGGAACCGCTTTTGTTGTTTTCTTTTGAATCTGAATTTTCACATTGTCAGGCTGATTGTAAATTTCAAGCGGCTCTAAATCCAGCTGCACAATTTTTTCATCAAGGTCAACATAAACAGGAAAATCGTAAATTCCTTCTTTTGTTTGGGAAGAAACATCTATAAACGCTGTCAAATCTTTTTCAACTATAGAAGCAATCTGATCTCGTTTTGTCCTGACTTTTACCCTTATGTATTTCACCTGTTCAAGCCCGGAAACAGGAATCATATTTCCTTCAGCACGGACTTCAAGAGGCACAGAAAAAGTCTTTACATCAAGAAGTGAAATTTGATGGAAAAAATAAATCATTGCAGCCAGAACAAAGCAGATTGCTTTTACAGGCCAGTTTTTAGTTATCTTTGCCAGTAATTGGTTTATGCTCATCGATTGTATCCTCTATAATCTGCTGATCTGGAGTAATATCCAGCTGACGTTCAAGAATTCTTGTAACTTGATCCATTGTAAGGTCATAATGAAGCTTTGAGTCATAGGCAAGACTGTATGCGCCAGTTTCTTCACTAACAACAAGCACAACGCAGTCGCTTACCTCGCAAAGACCAAGAGCCGCCCTATGACGCGTTCCAAAAGTCTTTTTTATGTCGTATTGCTCGCTTACTGGAAGAAAACAGCCCGCCGCAAGAATTTTTCCGCCCTGAATAAAACAAGCGCCATCATGCAAAGGCGTATTATGTCCGAAAATTGTTACAAGCAAGCTTGAAGAAAGATCTGCATTAAGTCTTGTTCCCGTGGAAAGAATATTGTCAAGTTTTGTGCGCCGCATAAAAACAGCAAGCATTCCGCGCTTCTGCTTTGAAAGCATTTCAGCTGCAATAAGAACAGAATCCACATAAGAATGCTTCGCCCTGCTTCCAAAAGTGAACCATTCAGCCTGTCCAAGTT
>NZ_DBKJ01000130.1:2769-10557 GCF_002297325.1 Treponema sp. UBA753
ATTCAGCCTGTCCAAGTTTAAGAAAAACTTTTCTTAATTCCGGCTGAAAAACAATCGCAAAAGCCATCATAAGTCCCGGCGCAATAACCGAAAAAATCCAAAGCAAAGTTCTAAGCTGAAGGATAACTGCAACCGCATAAGAAAGAACCACAACCACCGCAGCTCTTATAAGCTGAATCGCATTGGTTTTTGTTATAAGCTGATAAGCCTTGTACAGAAGAAATGTAATAATTCCTATATCAAGGACAGGCCTGATAAAATCATATATTTTTATTAAAGTCTCAAACTGATTCATACTTTAAAAGCGATTTTAACACAGCAAGGGTATCTTTACAAGGAGCAACGTCATGCACGCGAACCATAAAAGCTCCTTTTAAAACTGAAATCAAATCAGCGGCAAGAGTTCCATAAAGCCTTTCTTGAACTTCTCGCCCCGTAACTTGTCCTATGCAAGATTTTCTTGAAAGCGCCATAAGCACAGGAAATTTTCCGCCGCAAAGAGAGCCGCAGTTTGAAATAAGATTCAAATTTCCTTCAAGATTTTTCCCAAATCCAATTCCAGGATCTACGATTATTTTTTCTTTTTCAATTCCGCTTTTTATGGCAAATTCCGCTCTTTGCTCAAGATACGAGCTCACTTCATTAAAAATATTTTTATATTCTGTGTCTGCCTGCATTGTAGAAGGAATTCCGCGCTTGTGCATCAAAACCACAGGAATTTTCTTTTCCGCTGCAAAAAAAGCCAGTTCAGGGTCATCTTCCAATGCTGAAATGTCATTTAAAATGTCCGCTCCAGAATCAAACGCAGCCTGCATAACAATTTTTTTTCTTGTGTCAACTGAAATCGGAATATCGCTTTTTCTGCGGATTTCTTCTATGACAGGAACAATGCGCTTTATTTCTTCTTCCGCGCTCACATAATCTGAACCTGGACGAGTAGATTCTCCGCCCAAATCAAGAATGTCCGCGCCTTCTTCAATCAGCTCAAAAGCACGTTCTGCGCCGCCTCTGCTTGCGCTGAAAAAACTATCTGGAGTGCAGTTTACAATTCCCATCACAAACGCCGGAAAATCTGTTGAAATTTTTCTTGAAGCCAAATTTAAATTTTTCATATCCGCATTAGTTCCTTAGCCGCAGTTGCAATTTTTTCAGAAGAAAGTCCAGCTTCATCCAGAATCTGTTCGCGGTTTCCATTTGCAACAAATTTGTCAGGAAAAGCAAGAACCGCAGTTTTTAAAAATGAAGTTTCAGGAGAGCCTCGCACAAAACTTTCAAGCCACTCTGAAATTCCGCCCATTTTTACTCCGTCTTCTATAAAAACAATTCCGTAATAAAGCTTTGCGATTCCAGCAAAATATTTTTCATCAAAAGGCTTTATAAATCTAAGAGAATAAATATCAGCATCGATTCCGTCCAAAACAAGCGCGCGGGCGGCTCTCAATGTTTCTGAAAAAACGCTTCCAGTGCAAACCAAAAGCACTTTTTTTCTCCAGGAATCTTCGCCCTGCCCAAAAGAAGAAATGGAAGGCGCAAAATCCGTAGTCTGCAAAAGCACACCTTTCCCAGGTTCTACAGGAGCTGAAAAAGGCTCAAGTTCAGAAGGACAAGCCATTTTTGGCCAGCGCATTACAACAGGACCTTGAGCTTTGTTTACTGCCCAATCAAGGCAAAGCTCCATGTCTTTTTTTCCTGCTACGGAAATCATAGAAAGATTCGGCACAGGTCTAAAAAGCGCAATATCAAAAATTCCCTGATGAGTTTCTCCATCAGAAGGGACTGCTCCAGCGCGGTCAAGGGCAATTATAACGTGCCTGTTTTGCAGAGCAATATCTTCTATAATCTGGTCAACGCTTCTTTGAATAAAAGTTGAATAAATTGCAACAACAGGAATCAAACCTCCAGCGGCAATTCCTCCTGCGAAAGTTACAGCGTGCTCCTCTGCAATCCCAACATCAAAAAATCTATCTTTAAATTTTCTTGAAAAAGCATCAAGTCCAGTTCCCTTTGACATTGCCGCAGTAATTGCAACAATCCTATTGTCCGCCTGAGCCATTTCCACAATTTTATTGCTGAAATTTTCTGTAAAACTCAAATTGTCAAATTTTTCAACAATTCCGTCAGTTATATTAAAAGGCCCGACTCCATGAAAGACAGAAGGATTGTTCTCAGCAGGACTATAGCCTTTTCCTTTTTTTGTAACAACGTGAATTACAACAGGCCGCGGAATTTTTTTCGCACGGTTAAAGACACGCTCCATCTCGTCAATGCTGTGTCCGTTCAAAGGTCCTGTGTATTCAAATCCAAGATCAACAAACAGATTATTTGTAAAAAAAAGCCCTTTAAGTCCGCGTTTCAGCCTGAAAACAACTTTTCCAAGCCAGCGGTTAAAATAAGGAATTTTATCGATAAGACGGTCAACTTTATAGCGGAATCCGTGATAGCTGTCAGAAAAAGCAAGACTGGAAAGATAACGCGAAATTGAGCCGACATTCTTGTCAATCGACATCTGGTTGTCATTTACAACAACAATCAAATTTTTAGCAAGCTGACCTGCGTGACTCAATCCTTCAAAAGCCATTCCGCCGGTAAGAGCTCCATCGCCAATTACAACAACAACTTTGTCTTTTCTTCCTTCAAGTTCCCAGGCAGACAAAAGTCCCAACGCAGATGAAATGGAAGAAGAAGCGTGTCCTGCATCAAAATAATCGTGAGGACTTTCCTTGATTTTTGTAAAGCCAGAAATTCCGTTCTTCATTCTTATTGACGAAAACAGCTCGTAGCGACCAGTAAGAATTTTATGCGGATAGCACTGATGGCTTACATCCCAGATAATGGCATCTTGCGGACTAGAAAAACTTCTGTGCAGGGCAATTGAAAGCTCCACAACGCCAAGGTTGCTTGCAAGATGTCCGCCATTATGCCCTACAACTTCTATAATCTTACTGCGGATTTCTTTTGCCAGTGAAGGAAGAAGCTTTTTTGGAATAAGCTTTAAATCTTCAGGCGAATGAATATCATTTAAAATCAAGTTAAAGCTCCAAAAACACAAAAAAGACCGCAGTCAAATAAAAATAACCGCGGTCTCCATGAAAAAAGGCCTTTTGAAATAATCCAATAACCTTGCAAAAAATTACAAAGCTATTTTACTTACTCTTATGGCGATTTCTTCTAAGCTTCTTCTTACGCTTATGTGTCGCTATTTTTGCGCGCTTTCTTTTCTTTCCACAAGGCACAGTAGAACTCCTTACTATAATAAGTTCTTTTATTATGCGGAATTTCATATTTTAAGTCAAGAGAAAATATCAATTATTGCTAAAGCTCAAGCAGAATTTTGTTCAAAAACAAGATTGAATCTTCTGTAAGTGAAAAATTCTTAGAGCTGTCTGAATTTTCCGTAGTTTTAATACCGAATTTCTTTACAGGCTCAAGACGTTTTTCCAAGTCGCCATTCCACGGCTCAACGGAACAAAAGTTTTTTCTATATTGGGCTGAATTCAAGCCTTCAAAAGTCCTAAGTCCCATCATCAAGAACTCAAACTCCCGAGTTTCAAGGCTGAATTCTTCTATGCTTCTTGGAATTTCTGATTCAAGAGGAAACTGCTTGCTCCAGAAATTTTCGTACTCCAAAATATTTTCCGTATCTATCCAGCGAAAACTCTTGTTCCCATAAAAAGTTCCGCAGGCAGAGCATCCAATGCCAACATAATCTTTTTGCGCCCAGTAAGAACTATTATGAACACTTTTTTTTCCATTTTGGCAAAAGTTTGAAACTTCATACTGAAAAAAACCGTTTTTTAAAAGCAAATCGCGTCCGGAAAGCCACTGGGAATCAGCCTCGTCAAAGTCAAAACTTATTTTTCCAGATGAAATATTCCTTGCTAGCGGAGTTTTTTCTTCAACAGTAAGCGTATAAAGAGAAATATGCCCCGGATTGTACGAAATTATTTTTTCAAGCGACAAAAGAAAGTCCTCTTCGGACTGGCAAGGAAGACCTGCAATCGCATCCAAGTTAAGTTCACCCTTCCAGCAGGATTTTACAGTTTCCAAAGCCGCAAAAGCCTTTTCCGCACTGCAATGACGCTCGACAGACTTCAGCGCGTTTTTATTTAGCGACTGAATTCCAAGGGAAAGGCGCGTAATGCCATTTTTCCATGCTGAATCAAGCTTTTCTTTTGAAACTGACTCAGGATTCATTTCTATTGTAAATTCCAAAGGCGGAATATTCTTGCAAAGGCAGGTATTTTTCAAGTAAACTGCAAGTTTTTCAATTTGGCTAGCAGACAAAAGGCTTGGAGTGCCGCCCCCGATATAAATGGTGCTCCAAAAATCAATTTTGTACTTTTCTGCATAAAAAGCGGCTTCATTTTTCAAGCATTCAAGATACAAGTCGTCTATGCGCCCGAAATTTTCCACACTGAAAAAGTCGCAGTAGCTGCATTTCTTTAGGCAGAACGGAATATGGACATATAAAGCCGCACTTTTCATCAAAAATCAGTAGAGCCTCATTTCTCCAAACGGAAAGCACTGCCAGATTACGCGCCCTTTTATTCTTGACGAAGGAATTTTTCCGTAGACGCGGGAATCCAAGCCTTCTATGCGGTTGTCTGCAAGCACAAAATACTCGTTTTTTCCCAAGGTTGCTTCTTCCAGTTGGCCGGAGCATCCCATTCCGTCCCATTCGACAGGAACTGAATAAATGCTTATATTATAAGGCTTTGAAGCAAGTTCAAATTCAGTAAGATAATGCGATTGTCCTGCAGGCTTAACATAAAGCACATAGTCTTTCATGTAGTACGAATCTCCAGGAAGAGCCACAACGCGTCTTACAGTGTTTTTTCCAGTCATGCGCGAATTTCTTCCAAACGGTGAATACTTTTGCAATGTAAAAAATTTCACTGCGGCATTAAGAAATTTCTGTCCGGCCGAAAGTTTTTCTCCGTCCATGCGCGAAAGATACACAACCTGCCCGCGCGAAGGGCTTCGCAAAAACGGACACACAAAAACAATTCCGCCCTTAGAAACATCAGTTTCCATTGACGATGAATTTATAAAAGTTGAAAATAAAATGCAGTTCAAAAAAACTGAAATAAAAACAAAGACTGAAACCACAAAGACAACAGCGTGCATGAACTTGACCTGCTGCTTTTTCTTATATTCAAATGAATAATCTCCGACATTCTGTTTCATGCACAAACAATAGCAAAAAAGAACTTTATTATCAAGCAACATATTTTTAAGCAGTTTGCCGAAGAGCAGTTTCAAAAAAAACTCTTGTTGAAACTATTTGAAAAAAAATATACTATTTATAGATATGGAAGAAGCACGGAAAACTGTCGCGCAGAACAGAAAGGCACATTTCAACTATATTGTAACAGACTCTATTGAATGTGGAATCGCGCTTGAAGGCTCGGAAGTAAAATCCATAAAAGCCGGAAACATTTCATTTGGCGACAGTTTTGCCTTTATAGAAAACGGAGAAGTCTGGCTTCAGAATTTTCATATTTCGGAGTATACATTTTCTTCTGTGTTCAACCACGAGCCGGACAGAAAGAAAAAATTGCTTCTTCACAAAGACGAAATAAAAAGGCTTCAGAGAAAAACAGAGGAAAAAGGATTCACTCTTGTTCCGCTCGAAGTCTATCTGAAAAAAGGGCTTGTAAAAATAAATCTCGGACTTTGCAAAGGAAAGAAAGAATTCGACAAGCGTGCCGCAATAAAAGACAGAGATGTAAAGCGCGACATTGCAAGGGAATTCAGAAACAGGCTGGACGGATAAAGGGAGAAATAGTTGCAGAGCAAAAAAAATCCTGCATTAAAAATAATTATCCTCTTTTTGGCAACTTTTGCATTTTCTGCAGAAACGGTGGATTTTTTTGCGACCGTATCATCTTCAAAAGATTCCAACATGATAAAAATGACCACGGATCTTTTTTTTGCGCAGTTTCAGACGGTTGACGGATATTCCGTTAACGACAGAAGAAACGAAAACTACTACCCAGGCGCAGAAACTAGAAACATTTCATTTTATGCGGAAATTCAGGAAGACACGGACGGTGGCTGGCTATGCACATTAAACGCAATAAAAGCTGACGGCAAGCAGAATGTAAGCTCCACAAAGAAATACGACACATACTATAAAATTCTTCTTGATGCAAAGCCTTCGCTGGAAAATCTTCTGCAAAATCTTTCGGGAAACATTCAGCTTCCTTCACAGCCAGAACCACAGAATCAGGAAAGTCAAGAACCTCAAATCTCTTCTGCAAATGAAAATTCAATCGAAGCAATCGCAGGGACTTGGACAGGAGAGCCGCTAATAGAAAAAATTTTAATTTTAAGAGGCGGACGCGGCTTTGTTATCTTTAAAAACGGAGCAAGCATGAATATTTCGATAACGGTTCAAGGAAATTCTATAAAGATAAAGCAGAACGGAAAGCCAAACGCTTCATTTTTCCCGGAAATTCCGCGCCAAGAAGCATTGAAAAACGCAGCAAATGCAGCTCCGGTTGAATGGAACATGAAACTTTCAGGCAACACTCTTTCTGGCAAAAAGACAACTCTTGTAGAAAACAAAAATTCCCCGGGAGGAATTTCACAGGGAGAAGTTGAAGTCAGCTGGACTAAACGATAACGCTTCCCTGCCTTAAAACTTTCCAGCCGTCATTTTCTAAAAGCACAATCGTTGAAGGCAAAGAGCCTTTTTTGTCGCCGTCGTCAATAATCAAATCAACTTCATTTGTGAATTCTTTTTCAATTCCGCAAACTGAATCCAAAACAGGACTGCCGCTTCGGTTCACGCTTGTGCTGTAAATAGGAAATCCGCATTCAGCAATTACATTTCTAAGCCACAAATCTCCCGGACAGCGGAAAGCAACAGTTGCATTTTTTTCAGAAAAAGGAAATTTTAGCGGAACTATAACAGTCAAAGCTCCTGGCCATTTTTGCGTAAGCGGCTTTGGAATTTTAAAGTCAGAATATTTTGATATTTCATCTGGAGAAGAAACGAGCTGGATAAAAGGCTTTTTTTCTTCCCTGCCCTTTATTTTTCTTATTTTTGCGTCTGTATCAAATTTTGACTGCAATGAATTTTCGGCAATTCCGCTGAATCCGTAAACTGTATCTGTTGGAAGAACGCAAATTTTTCCGCGCTTCAAAAAATCCGCCGCAATATGAGCTGAATTTTCATTTTTATTGCATATCATAAACCGCAATCCCGCCACTTGTGATTTTTTTTCTTGAAGGAAAATGAATGCAGCCTTTCTGCAAGTCAGCTAAAAACAAAACAAAATAAGCCAGAACCATTATAGTCAATGCAGAAGACTTGCAAAGCCATTCTGGAATATACTTTACTTCATGGTGGCGGATTAAAGTTCCGGGATCAAAAATATGAGTTTCCCGTGAAGCAAGCCCTGAAATTTTTACAAGTTTTTCACTTTCAGAGACATAGCCCAGTTTTTTCGCGTAAGAGGCAATAACATCAAGGTCTTTTTGAAGCGCAATCTGCTCAAGAGAAAGCTCGTCATAAGTTTTTTCAATTGCAGCCGTATGCGCACTCAAAAGTTGTTTCTGCTCCTGAAGCTGTTTCATAGCCCAAATTCCATCGCTTCCGCCGATAAAAGCCATGACGGTATAAAAAAAAGTGCCTATGAAAAATGCCGAAAGCAGTCTGAATCTTTCCATTATGAATTGAATTTCGGCAGTTTCAAGGCAAAACTGAACAGCGCATATAATTTTTTTCTATGGAATTTTTTTTCAATATATAGTAAAATATCTATGCTGATTTATAATAAA
>NZ_DBKJ01000130.1:10610-11599 GCF_002297325.1 Treponema sp. UBA753
ATGATTTATAATAATAAAGCCGATAATTTAATAAGATTTTTTTAATGCAAATTTCTTAAAAGGGGATTCTACATGAGCGAAACACCAGAAAACAAAAGTGAACTCGATGAATACGGTGTATGGATAAAAAGCCCTGCGCCAGCTGAAAAAAATGACAAAACACAAGCGCAGAATCCAGTAGAACTGCCAGATGATTTTTCACTAGACAACATAGAAATTTCAGAAATTCCCCTTGAACAGAGCATTGGAGAAGACTTAGAAAAATCCGTGGACATAGAGCCAGAAGAAACTCCAGCTGTAGAAGATACGGAACTTCCAACAAACGAAGAAACTGCCATTGCAGATGAAATTTCCAAGTTAAACAGCTTTGACAATTTTGACATAGACCTTCCAGAAGAACAAAAGACATCTGAAACAGAAGAAATTCCAACAGAGCCAAAAGCAGAAGAAGCTGAAAAAGCTCCCGAGCCATCCGCAGAAATCCCAGACGGTGAAATAGACTTAGATTCATTTTTAGACAGCAGTTCAGACGCTCCAGCACAGGATGACGAAGTTGATTTAAGCGCGTTCATGGGAGGAGATTCAGGAAGCTCACCAGACTTTGGAGATGGAGACATTGACCTTGACGCTTTTATGGACGGAGCATCTTTTGAAGGCGAAAAAGAGGAACAGGCAGAAATTGAAGAAGCTGATCCGCTTGACATTGACTTAGACTTTGAAGAGCCAGTTCTTGAAGGAAGCGACGCAGAAGCCCAGGAAAACGAAGCTGAAGATAATACAGAAGATTTCGATTCCCTTTTTGAGAATTTATCTGATGAAATTTCTGATACTTTTGGATATAAAACACAACAAATATTATCGAGCCTAAAAAATGGACAACAAATGGTTTTAGATAAAGGAAATCTCCATTATTTAGCAAGAAATAACAATGGCAAAATCGAAATTATATCTAAAATTCCAATGGAAGTAGATTTTAATATTCCATTATC
>NZ_DBKJ01000121.1:0-29737 GCF_002297325.1 Treponema sp. UBA753
CAAGGTTCTGCTGCTCAGAATTTGACGGAAATTCTTCCTTCTGTAACAAAAGAAAATTCCAGAAGATGCGCAATGTGCACAGACGACAAGCATCCACAGGATATAATTGAATTCGGGCATATAAACGCAAATCTTAGGCTTGCTGTAAAAAACGGTCTCGACTGCTTTACGGCAATTGCAATGGCGACTGTAAACGCTGCGGAATGTTACGGCTTGAATGATGTTGGTCTGATTGCGCCTGGATACTCTGCGGACATTGTGCTTTTTGATAATCTTGAAGACTTTAATGCTGAAAAAGTTTTTATAGACGGAAAATTAGTTGCGGAAAACGGAAAGGCTGTTTTTGAAATTCGAAATAGGGTAGACAAGGCTGTAACTCATTCAGTTCATATTAAGCCGTTTATAATAGAAGATTTAGCTATAAAATTGAGTTCTGAAAAAGCAAAAGTCATAAGCTTAAAAAATCATGAGCTTGTAACTAAGTGCAAAATTCTAAATGTGAATTTGACAAACGGAATTTTTGACTGCAAAAAAAATCCGCAGATTCAAAAACTTATTGTAATGGAGCGGCATAAGAAAACTGGCAAAATCGGAAAAGGACTTATAGAAAACTACGGAATCAGCGGCGGAGCGATTGCCACTACAATTGCCCATGATTCCCACAATATTATTTCCGCAGGAGACAATGACAGTGATATTTTCGTTGCAATAAATGAACTTAACAAAATGGGCGGCGGAATTATTCTTATAAAAAATAAAAAAGTCATTGGCTCTTTGCCTCTTCCGATTGCGGGCTTGATGTCTGACAAGAGCTTTGTGGAAGTGAGCCAGACTCTGAAAAATCTTTTGGAACTTGCTTGGAATGAACTTGGAATCAGCCGTGAAATTGAACCTTTTATGACACTTTCATTTTTGAGCCTGCCTGTAATTCCTGAAATAAAGCTTACTCCGCGCGGACTTTTTGATGTTTGCAAATTTGACTTTACGCCGATTGAAGCTGATTGATAATTTTTGTCATTTGTATTTTTCTAAATTTTTGATTATATTATAGTTTATGAAAAAACAATCAAACGAAAAAGAAATTCTAGGACTTCCAGCTGAAACTCAGCTTCCTTTAAAACTTAATATTCTTCCTATTGGCGGCCGTCCGATTTTTCCGGGAATTTTTACGCCGCTTATGATAAATAATTCCGAGGACATAAAAGTTATTGAAAATTCTTTGGCAGGCGACGGTTTCATTGGAATCGTCATGTTAAAAGAGGACAAGGAAAATCCGACTGTAGTTGATCTTCATAAAGTTGGAACTGTTGCCCGCATTATAAAAAAAATAAATTTGCCGGATGGCGGCGTGAATGTTTTTGTTTCAACTTTGCAGCGTTTTAAAATCCGCAAGGTCTTGAACAGCTCAAATCCTATTGTTGCGGCTGTTGAATATCTTGAAGACGAAGAGGACAATACTTTTGAAGTCAAAGCTCTTACGCGCGCTCTTATAAGCGAAATGAAGGAAATCAGCGAAAACAATCCGATGTTCAGCGAGGAAATGCGCCTTAACATGGTGAACATTGATCATCCCGGAAAAATTGCTGACTTCATTGTTTCAATTTTGAATATTGACAAGGAAGAACAGCAGAAAGTTCTTGAAATGACAAATGTCCACAAAAGAATGGAGCAGGTTCTTGTCTTTATAAAAAAAGAGCAGGAAATTTTCCGTGTTCAGAAAAAAATTCAGACTGAATTAAATGAAAAAGTTGAAAAAAATCAGCGTGAATATTTTTTGCGCGAGGAAATGAAAAGTATTCAGGAAGAACTTGGAATTGCCGGGGATTCAAAGACAAGCGACTATCAGAAGTTCAAGTCAAAAATAGAGTCATTCAATTTTAAAGGCGAGGTTAAAGAAGCTTTGGATAGCGAGCTTGAAAAATTTCATTTGCTTGATCCGCATGACCCTGACTACAATATGAGCCGCAATTATCTTGAAACGGTTTGTTCTCTTCCGTGGAATGACGAGCCGCTTGAAAACTACAATATTGAAAAAGCTTCAAAAATTCTTGAAAATGACCATTATGGTCTTGAAGATGTAAAAAAAAGAATCATAGAATATCTTGCGGTTCGTATGCTCAAAAACGACGGAAAAGGTTCTGTGCTTATTTTGGTTGGACCTCCGGGAGTTGGAAAAACTAGCGTTGGACGTTCAATTGCAAATGCTATGAACAAAAAATTTTTTAGATTCAGCGTAGGCGGCGAGCATGACGAGTCAAAGATAAAAGGCTTTAGACGGACTTACATTGGTTCTATGCCGGGGCAGATTATCGAAGGCTTGAAAATTACAAAGTCGAAAGCTCCTGTTTTTATGATTGATGAAGTTGACAAAATGAATGCAAGCGCGCAGGGAGATCCTTCAGCCGCATTGCTTGAAGTTCTTGACCCTGAACAAAATTCAACTTTCCGCGACAGCTATTTGAATTTACCGTTTGATTTGAGCAAGGTTTTCTTCATTCTTACTGCGAATACTTTAGACACAATTCCTCGTCCTTTGCTTGACCGCGCTGAAATAATTGAACTTTCAGGCTACATAGATCAGGAAAAAATTGAAATTGCGCGGAAATATTTGCTTCCAAAAAATCTTGTTAAAAACGGATTCAAGAAAAATCAAGTGAAATATTCAAAACAGGCTTTGGCTTTGATTGCAACAGAATATGCAAGGGAAGCTGGAGTCCGCAATTTTGAAAAGTGCATTGATAAGATAAACAGAAAACTTGCTGCCGTGGAAGTAAGCCAGCTTGAAAAAAATGGAGCATCTGATTCTGCAAAAATTGGCGAGGCTGTTGCAAAGAAAATTTTCAGCATCGATATTCCAGAAGTCAGAAAATATCTTGGCAAGGCGGTTTTTGATGAAAGCCAGATAAAAACAGCTTCTGTGCCTGGAACCGCAATTGGTCTTGCCTGGACGAGCATGGGCGGCGACACTTTGCTTTTGGAGTCAATTGCGATAAAGTCTTCTAAAGGCGGGCTTCAGCTTACAGGACAGATGGGCGATGTCATGAAGGAAAGCGCGCAGATTGCCATGAACTGGAGCCGTTTGTTTGCAATAGAAAATAAAATCAAGGACAGCAAGTGGTTTGAGGAAAACACAATTCATCTGCATATTCCTGAAGGTGCAACACCCAAGGACGGACCTAGCGCAGGAATTACAATGGCAGTAACTTTTACTTCGCTTTTAAAGGGAAAGAAAATTAAGCCGAATCTTGCAATGACAGGGGAGCTTAGCCTTACAGGGCAGGTGCTTCCGATTGGCGGACTTAGGGAAAAAACTGTCGCTGCAAAACGCAACAAGATAAAGACGATTATAATTCCAAAAGCGAATGTCCGCGACCTTGATGAAATTCCAGAGCACGTAAAAAGCGGAATAAAATTTATTCCAGTGTCCCATGTTCAGGAAGTGATTGACATTGTCTTTTAGTGTATGAAATTTGCTTTCGCTTTTTTTGCCGGATTTTTTGTTCTTGTTTCTGCTTCGTTTGCTTTTCCGTTTAATTCAAAGCTTTCGGAGCAGGAACTTGATTCAGCTTTAAATGGTGAAATTCTTATTCGGAATATCAGTTCGTACAAAAATATTTGTCTTGATGTGGAAAATGCGGAAATAAATTCCTGTCTTGATGAACTGAAAGACTTGAATCCGCGTTATTTTGTTGAAGTTCTTCAGATTAGGAAATCAATCGATGGCGATGAGGTTATAAAAAAGCTTTCTGAGCTTCTTTCAAATGTTGAGTCTTATACAGAAATTCCTTATTATTCGGAGCGGCACAAGATTACAACTCCGCTTTATTCTTACTGCAAAATTCTTTCTGATTTTCAGTCTGGCGAAATTCACAATTTTACTGTTGATATGGAAATGCCTCCTTTTGAAGTTTATACTGCGGAAATTTCTATAAAGACAGATTATGAAAATTTTCTGCTTTATAAATCAAAAAACTTAAATGATATGGCTTGTGTTTCTTTTGTGCGTGTAAAAGAAAATAATCTTAGATCTGTTGTTGCAGCCTTTAGATATAATGAATATTGGATTATTTATGGAATTGGAGCGGCAAAAGCACCAAAAATAAAATTTTTTACGCATAGAATTGAGGTCGCCTTTATTTCTCGAGTAAAATCCTTTTGCTCTTTTGCGACATCTTTTTTAGATTGAATCAATAAAATTTATAAGTATAAGAAAAGCCGTTTGGAATTTTCCAAACGGCTTTTGTAGCTTTGTTCTTAAAAATTGCTTTCTATTTCTTGAAAGCTTCAGCAACTGCAACTGCGCAAGCTACTGTGCAGCCTACCATCGGGTTGTTGCCCATTCCCATAAAGCCCATCATCTCGACGTGTGCCGGAACAGATGAAGATCCTGCGAACTGAGCGTCTGAGTGCATACGACCCAATGTGTCTGTGAATCCGTAGGAAGCAGGTCCTGCTGCCATGTTATCAGGGTGCAGTGTGCGTCCTGTTCCGCCGCCTGAAGCTACAGAGAAGTAGTTCTTTCCTGCAAGGAGGCGTTCCTTCTTGTATGTTCCCGCAACCGGATGCTGGAATCTTGTCGGGTTTGTGGAGTTTCCTGTGATTGAGACATCGACATTCTCGTGCCACATGATTGCGACTCCCTCGCGCACATCGTCAGCACCATAGCATTTTACGATGAGGCGGTCAGGATTGTTTCCGTAAGGAACTTCCTTTACGACTGTAAGAGCTTTGTCAGTTCCGTTTCCGTTGAAGTAGTCGAATTTTGTCTGAACATAAGTAAAGCCATTGATACGGCTGATAATCTGCGCTGCGTCCTTTCCAAGACCGTTCAGGATTACGCGAAGCTTGTTCTTACGGACCTTGTTTGCGTTCGCAGCGATTTTGATTGCGCCTTCAGCGGCTGCGAAAGACTCGTGTCCTGCAAGGAATGCGAAGCACTGTGTCTCCTCGGAAAGAAGACGTGCTCCAAGGTTTCCGTGTCCTAGGCCTACTTTGCGGTCATCGGCTACTGAGCCTGGAAGACAGAATGCCTGAAGTCCTTCACCGATTGCGGCGGCGGCTTCGCTTCCTGTCATGCTTCCGGCTTTCTCACCCTTTTTGAGAGCGATTGCAGAGCCGAGGACATAAGCCCATTTTGCATCTTCAAAACAGATCTGCTGTGTTGACTGGCAGATTTCATAAGGATCAAAGCCCTTTGACTTGCACAGATCGCGCGCTGCCTGAAGTCCGGCCTCTCCTTCCGCGAATCCGTATTCCTTGAGAGCCTTGTTTACCTGAGGAATGCGACCTTCAAAATCTTCAAATAATGTTGCCATTGTATTCCTCCTTATTCCTTTCTAGGGTCGATTAGCTTGACCATACCCTGATCTTCTGTAACGCGTCCGTAGTGTGTGCGTGCCTTTTCAATCGCTTCTTTCGGATCTGTTCCTGCCTTGAGAGCGTCCATGAGCTTTCCGAAGTTGATGCAGTTGTATCCGATAATCTGGTTGTCCTTGTCAACGGCGCAAGTCTCAACATATCCTTCTGTCATCTCAAGATAGCGCGGACCAGTCTTGCGTGTCGCGAACATTGTTCCGACCTGTGAGCGCAGGTTCTTTCCGAGATCCTCAAGAGATGCTCCGACTTTGAGACCGTCCTTTGAATATGCGGACTGAGTGCGTCCGTATACAATCTGAAGGAAAAGCTCGCGCATTGCTGTATTGATAGCATCGCATACAAGGTCCGTGTTAAGGGCTTCGATGATTGTCTTTCCGATGAGAATTTCAGAGGCCATAGCTGCCGAGTGTGTCATTCCTGAGCATCCGATTGTCTCGACAAGAGCCTCCTCGATAATTCCGTTCTTGACGTTGAGAGTCAGCTTGCAGGCGCCCTGCTGCGGTGCGCACCAGCCGATTCCGTGTGTGAAACCGGAAATATCTTCCTGAGTCTTTGCCTGAACCCATGCGCCTTCCTCAGGGATGGGAGCAGGTCCGTGATAAGCACCTTTTGCCAACGGGCACATGTGCTCCACTTCTGCAGTGTACTTCATACCGTTTACCTCGAGATATGTAGAAATATGAATCCGGCTAAAAATGTAAGCCTGCCGGAATCTTGGCGGAAATTATATCACTTTGAAAACGGAAATTCAATTGCTGGAATATGCGTTGCTCATCCATTGCTCACGCTTTTTAAGAAAGTCAATCATATAGTCAACTTCGCTTTCGTAAGTTTTGCGATTTTTCCAGCCGGGAGCGTGAGGCCATTGCCGTTTTCCAAGATTGTGCCAGACAGAATCATTCAGCATTACAAAAGGCTTTACATTTTTTGACTCGTTTTCAATCCAGGTGAATGAGCCAAGAAGTTTTACTTTGGTTTCGTTCCATCGTTCTGTGACTTTGCCTGCAAAATATTCATCTTCAAAAAGCCGCTTGTACCATTGGTCTTGGCTCACCCAAAATCCTTCTGGATCTTGGCAACCGTCATAGCTTATGTTTCCGCATGAAATATCCATGTCCCAAAGCGGTCCCATAAAAATTTTCTTTACCTGTGAATCGTAATAAAAATAGCAGGAAGCCTGAAATTTTGCATCGTGGTTTTTGGTAAATTCGTTTATAAGATACCAGTCAACAAAAGAATCTTCATCAATTACACTTTGCCAACCTTTTTCCGCAGATTTGAAATCAGGTGAAAAAATCACATCTTCGGCATTTTGTATTATCTGCTCCATCTGCTTGTATTCAGATTCGGATTTTTGCTCCATCCGTATGCTGATTTTTGTTCCACGTGATGTGCGGAAATTCCATTCCTTGTTAAGCCTTGAATTTACAGTTGCGAGAAATGAGCCGTTTGGAAGAGAAAGCTTTTCATATTCGATTTTTTCTGTAACTTGATAAAGTCCGTTGAATTTTCCGTTTATAAAAACTGCGGCAAACCTTGCATCTGGAGTCCACTTCATTTTGTTCCAGACATTTCTTGCAAGAAAATATGAATATTCGTTTCTAAGCGAAGTTTTGTCAGCAGTGTTTGCCATTAAAATCCATTTTTTTGACTGTTCCATTCCAAAAAGTGGAGCAGGCTTGTTTAGTTTTAGAAGGTATGGTCTTTTGTAAAGTTCCCTTGTCTGCCATGTTGTGTTTCCGTGTCCGCGGATTTTGCATGAGCCTGAAAGACCTTCTGCTTCATACATTGCCGTAACATAGTTTATTTTTGAATTTATTTTTTTCCCTGCCATCGTGTCAATGTGCATTACAGGAAGTCCTATTTCTTCGCATTTTTCAGGCGTAATCTGATTTTTTGATGAATTTGAAAACATCAGAATTAAAAGAACAGAAAGAATTGCTAGAATTGTTAAATGCAAAAAAGAGTTCGATTTTAGTTGCATATTTTTTTTATACCATTATTTGCAGTTTTCTTCAACTTTTTAACTGTTTTTACCCCCCCCCGGATAAAGTTTTTCTCTTGACAATAAAGTATAATAGTTGTAATATCAGATTTAGTTACCGTCTGTTCGTTAACTGTCAGTTTTACAAGGAGCTTTATGGGCAAAAAATACCGCCACGAGTTTAAGTATCTTTCTCCTGAAATCACGCTTTCTGCGATTGAGCAGCGGCTGGACGCGATTCTTCCGCGCGACAAGAACGCCGGAGAGAAGGGCGAGTACGCAATCAGAAGCATTTATTTCGACGACATTTTCAACACGTGCTATCTTGAAAACGAGAACGGCACAGACCCGCGCGAGAAATTCAGAATCAGAATCTACAACTGCCAGAAAAATAGAATTTCGCTTGAATTGAAGAGAAAGGAAAACGGAATGTGTCTGAAGACTTCCTGTCCGGTTAAGCTTGAGACGCTCGAGGAGATTATGGCGGGAAAAATCCCTGACTTTACGGGCGAGACTCCTTATCTTCTTAAAAAGCTGATTTGCCAGATGCAGTTCCGCGCGCTCCGACCCGTTGAGATTGTCTCCTACGAGCGAGTTCCTTTTACTTATGACGACGGAAATGTGAGAATCACTTTTGACAGGAATCTTCGCTCTTCAAGCAACATCGGGGATTTTTTCAACGAGGATGCGGCTTTCCGCTCAATCTTTCCGTTCGGAACGAATATGATTGAGGTGAAGTACGACGAGCTTCTGCCGGATTTTATAAACGAGGCTCTCCAAACAAGCGCGCTGCAGTGGACTTCGTTCTCAAAATATTACATCTGCAGAAAGTTCGACATTCAGGGGCTTCGCTGCGGATTCAGAGCTTAAGGTGCAACACTTTATTTAATTATTTATAGAAAGCAAAAAGGAGTTTTTATGGGATTCAAGGATATTTTTAAGAAGTCGTTTATTCAGGGATTCACGAGATACGACGCGACGCCTGAGAACATCATTGTTGTGTTTTTGATTGCGGCGTTTTTCGCGCTTTACATTTTCTTTGCGTACAGGCTTTTGACGAGAAGGACTTTTTACTCGAAGTCGTTCAACATCGCGCTTCCGGCCCTTGTTCTGATTACAGCCGGCGTTATCCTTACGATACAGTCGAGCGTTGTGATTTCACTTGGTATGGTCGGCGCGCTTTCTATCGTGCGCTTCAGGACAGCGATTAAAGACCCGATGGATTTGGTTTTCCTTTTCTGGGCGATTTCAACCGGAATCATCTGCGGAGCGGGGCTTGCCCAGATTTCCTGCGTTCTTGCGTTTGTCCTGACTGTCGCGCTTTTTGTTTTTGACCGGCTTCCTGTGGCAAAAGCTCCAAAAATCCTTATGGTGAGCGGAAGCGGCTACGAGCTTGAAGAGAAAATCATGGCGATTGTTAAGGAATTCTGCAAATACTACACTGTGAAAAGCCGCGCGCTTTCAAACGGAAAAGTGAATCTCGTTGTTGAAATCCGCTCGAAAGACGACTCCGCGCTCTTGCAGAAAGTTGCGGGTACGGAAAATGTCGCCTCTTCGACAATTCTTGCGCACGACGGCGAAGTTACATATTAGATTCAGTTTTGTACTTTTATTGCAATGTTTTAACTAGGAAGAGCGGAAAATGAAAATTATTCACGGAATAAGAAGATATTCGTATGCTTTTGGTCTTTCGCTCTTCTTGCTTGCGTTTGGAGCTCTTTTTGCATTTCTTATTTCTTCTGACAGAAAAATTACACTTTCTGAATGTGAAAAACTCGGGTTTCCGATTCTTGAAATTTCCACAGACAAACTTAAGGAAATAAAAAGCAAGGAAAAATATGTAAAAGCTACTTTTACGCTCAAAAATTCTACAGAATATGAAGAGATTTCAGGCAAATGCAAGCTGCGCGGACACGGAAATTCTACTTGGAAAACAACTTTCACGCAAAAAAAGCCTTATCTTTTAAAACTTGAAAGTCCAGCAAGTCTTCTTGGAATGAAAGGCGCGCGCAAATGGATTTTGATGGCAAATGCTGCCGACCGTTCAATGCTCAGAAATTATTACGCCGAATATCTTACGCACAATGTTTGGAACAATATGCGGTGGAATCCTGAGTCTCGCTATGTAACGCTTTTTATAAATGGAAAATATCGTGGACTTTATGGAATAACTGAAAAAGTTGAAGTTGTAGAAAATCGCGTTGAGTTTGATAGCGAAGGCTTTCTTGCTGAAATCGACAGCCATTCAGGACGGCCGTACTCTTTTTCAACTAATTCAAGGCTGAATTTTAATATTCGTTCACCAAAATCGACTTTGGAAAATTACAAGAAATGGGCGGCAAAAATTGAGTCGCTTGAAAAGCTTCTTTATTCAGATGATTGGAATGAAGTTGATGGATACAAGAAGTATTTTGACATGGATTCGTTCGTTGATTGGTACTTGCTTGCGGAATTCTCCAAGAACTACGATGCGAATTTCTACAATTCGATCTTTATGAACTATGATTATTCGACGGAAACGCTTTATATGGGACCTGCATGGGATCACGACATCGGATTTGGAAATACCTCAAAAAGCACAACTACTCCAGAAAGCTATGGTTCGCTTTTAAGTAATAATGCCTGGATTCAGATGTTCAACTTTTTCGATCCTCTAAAGAATTCATCTGCGGCAAAAGACTATGAAGGATTTTTAATTAACCAGGGCAGCTGGTACAACAGAATGTTTGGTGATGACGAATTTGTTGCCCTTGTAAAAAAACGCTGGGTGGAGACAAGAGGTCAACTAAAAGATTCCTTTGAATGGCTCCGTGAGCAAGGTGAGTTTTTGGATGAAGCCGCAGAACTTAATGATTCTGTATGGCACATAATAGGAAGCGCAAACTGGCCACGCGCGCCGGGCTACCGCTCAAGAAAGACTTACAAGAGCGAAGTTGATTTTCTTGTAGACTGGTGTGAAAAAAGATTCGAATGGTTCGATATGATTTTTATGGAATAGATTCAATTTTGAGTTTTTTTTGTTTCTTTGCACCACATAGAAATAACTCAAAATACAGTTTCTTAAAAATCAACTTCATCCAATGTAGTATTCTTTGTTATTTCTTTTTGCTGAAAATTCTGTAGTTTAGCCATGGGAATATTGTATTTTTTCTTTCACATGAAGTTAGCCATTCTGTGCTTACAGTGTTGCTTGCTAGTGAGTCAAACACACGTGTGAAAGAAAGAATTTCATCTTTGAATATTTCTTTTATATAATCTGGTGTTTTTCTGTCATGAATCATTGCTGGCCAGTCTCCGCTTTGCGCTAAAAGCACTTGTTTTGCCGCCATATTCAAAAGACGTTCTTTTAGTGAAGTTTCAGAAGGAAATCTTTCTGCAAGGTCTATTATGCGCTGTGTTGCTTTTCTTGTGTAGCGTATCATCCAGCTGTTGGAATTGTCCAAAAGATCTTCTCCGTATCCCAAGCCATTTGCAGAGCATTGGTAAGGCTCAATTTTAGGCAAGGAAAACTGCTTGTCTATAAGATTTTTGCAAAGTTCAAATTCAAATCCTCTTTTGCTTGCACGGCATCTGATTACATTTTCAAGCCATTCAACGCCTTCATGCCATTTCTGCCCAAGAAATTCAGCTGGAATTGTGCATACTAGAACTGCGTCTTTTTCCTCCATTATATTTGCTGCTTGTTCAAGTTTTTCTGCCTTGGAACTGTAAAAGCTAAGAGCGTCTTTTATAATCTGTTTTTTTGCTTGTGCAGAATTATAAGGAACAAGGTTGTTATCTTCGCTTTCGTTGCTCCAATATTTGAATCCGGTTGGAATTCTTGCGTCTGTTTTTCCAAAGAAATCGCCGAGTTTTTCCTGCTCAAGGTCAAATCCTATATCGCGGATTTGTGAGCGATAGGCTTCATTCGTAGAAATCCCCTCTTCGCCTGCTATGTCTTGCAGAGTGTCTGGATCACTTCCGAAAATTACAAGCGAGCTTTTTGTTCTGACAGGCGAAAATATTCCTTCTTGCGGGCACTGCTCAGAAAATAAAATTGCCCTTGCGTCAAGAATAGTATAATTTACTCCATAAGAACGTAGCGGTCTTTCAAGATTCTTATCCCAGCCCATATATGGAAGCCAGAATCCGTCTCCTGTGTCACCAAAAAAATTTCTCTGCGAATAAAGTCCTGTTTCTATTTGAGCATTAATGGCTTCTGCGTAATCGCTATAGTGTGGAAGATACGAAAATGTTGCGGCAGTTGGAATAAGCTCAAGAATGCCGAGCTTTTCAAAGTATTTTATTTTTCCAAGAAGATTTTTCTCATAGGTTTCTGTAAAGTCTGCTTTAGTTTTCTCTATAAATTCAAGACAGTTTTTTGCCTGCTCAAGGCAATTGGAATCTTTGCATCTTAAAACTTCTGCATCTCCAAGCTTGATCAGCTCGTCAAGATATTCTATATATTTGTCTTGAATTCTTGAATCAGAAAGAAGCGTGCAAATTGATGGTGAAATTACAAGCCCGAGCTTGAAGGGAATATTTTCTTTTTCAAGCTGGCAGAACATATTCAAAAGTGGAATGTAAGTTTCTGTTATTGCGGAAAAAAGCAGGCTATATTGAACCTGAAAACCTTCTTTATCTTCGGTCTGTGGAATATAACCTTGGTTCGCTTCAATTATTAAAACAAGTTTTTTTTCAGACATTGTTGATTCCTTTAGTTTGAAAATGACTGTCTATGGTTCAGGAAGTTGTCATGCAGAATTTTCTTTATTCCGGAAAGCTGTACAAGCGGCGGAAAGTCAAACTTTTTTCCCGGCTGCATTTCAATAATTTTTTTGCTTTCTTCTGGAATTTCAATCATTCTAGTTGATGCAAGAATTTCTGCGCTTTTTCCGCTGAAAGAAGCTGCAAGGTCTATTCTTGCAAACTTTTTTCCGCCTGGAATCATAATATACTGCTCGTTTGGTTCAAGAGGAATTTTTACATCAAAAGAATCGTCTGATTTTTCTGATTCAGCAGAGTCAAAAAATGAAATATGGAGAAATGCGCTTTCAAATGAAAAATCTTGAGACAGTGTTGAAACGTCAGATTCCTTTATGTCCCAAAGCACAAAAAGCCATGCTGGATTTCTGATAACGGCATCTATGCAAGTATTGTTGTATGTTTTTGGAAGAGTGTCTGGAACTGGCTCATCATCGTCTGAAATTTGAACTTCTGGCTTTTTTTCTGTTGATTCAGACTCTTCTTCCGCCTCTAAAAGCTCTCCAATTATAAAACGGCGGTCAAGGTCGCCAGGAATATCTATTCCATATTTATCAGCAAAGGCGATAAGTTGTGATGTTGACATTGCCTCTAGTTGCTGTCGGGATACAAATTTCATAACCTGCTAATAATCGCTAAAAAAGAAACTTTTGTCAATGTAGATTCCGATGTTCATTGGTAACTAGTGGCAATAAAAGTTGTTGAAAATAGGCGTCTTTTTTTATAAAATGGCGGAATGATAAAAGCTACAGGTTCACAGATTATTTTAAAGCTTCTTGAAATGGAAGGCGTTAAGTTTGTCGCAGGAATTCCGGGAGGTCAGATTCTTCCTTTGTACGATGAATTGAATAAATCTTCTATAAAACATATTTTAGTGCGCCATGAACAGGCTGCTGGCTTTATTGCTCAGGGAATGTCTCGTTCAACAGGGATTCCCGCTGTTTGCATGGCGACTTCCGGACCTGGCGCAATGAATCTTCTTACTGCCATTGCGGATGCAAGGTGCGATTCAATTCCAATTGTTGCAATTACAGGCCAGGTTAATACATCTTTAATTGGAACGGATGCTTTTCAGGAAGCTGATACATTCGGTCTTTCTTTCCCTATTACAAAGCACAGCATGATGGTAAAGTCTGTTTCAGAACTTCTTACAGCAATTCCTCTTGCATTTGAAATTGCTTCTAGCGGACGTCCTGGACCGGTTCTTGTAGATGTTCCGCGCGACGTTCAGACTGGATTTGCGGAATTTGAAGAATGGCCTAAAATCCGCTCCTCTGAGGAAGTAAAGAAATCTGTTTTTGCAAGAAAGTTTTCTACTCCAGAAGATAAAATTCCTTGTGTTGTTGAAGAAATGGCACAGGCTCTTTTGTCTGCTGAACGTCCTGTGTTTTATATTGGAGGCGGATGTAATTCACCTGTGGCTTCATCTAGTATAAAAAATCTTCTTGAGTCTTTTGATGCTGTGGCTGTAACAAGCCTTATGGGCATTGGCTCATTGCCTAAGAACTTTAAAAGCAATCTTGGCATGGTTGGAATGCACGGCTCTTATGCGGCAAACAAGGCAATGCATGATGCTGATGTGGTTCTTGCAATGGGAGTGCGCTTTGATGACAGAGCTACAGGTGTGATTGCGAAATTCTGCCCGGAAGCAAAAATTCTTCATATAGATATTGACGCTGCTGAAATAAATAAAATACTCCCTTCTAGCTGCTCTTTAGTTTGCGATGTTGAAGTAGCTCTTCCTCTTCTTGTTTCAAGAATAAAAGAATATGATGATAAGAAATTTGCCACTCAAAGGAAGTCGTGGCTGGAATCTCTTTGTTCTATTTTTAAGCAGACAGAAAGCTTTGAGCTTGGACGTGGAAAAAAAACAGATTCAGTAAATCCGCGTAAGTTTATAAATGAAATTCCTTTGAATGCAAAAAAAGCGGGGCTTTCTTCAAAAGATATAATTGTTACAACGGATGTAGGACAGCACCAGATGTGGGCAGCTCAGTATTATCCTGTGGAATATCCTCGTCAGTTTTTAACAAGCGGTTCTTTGGGAACTATGGGCTTTGGTTTGCCTGCTGCTATTGGAGCTGCTATTGCAAATCCTGAAAAGAAGATTGTGTGTATTTCTGGAGACGGAAGCATTCTTATGAATCTTCAGGAGCTTGCGACTTTGAGCGAGCTTAACTTAAATGTTACAGTTATTGTTCTTGAAAACGGCGTGCTTGGAATGGTTCATCAGCAGCAGGAATATCTTTTTGAAAAGAACTACAGTGCAAGTGAGTTTATAAAGAATCCTGATTTGCTGAAAATTTCGGAGGGATTCGGAATTGAATCTATTGATGCAAATTCAGACTCTTTATGGGCAGAGAAGGCATTTTCAAAAGGTCCTAGGTTCGTGCGGCTTAGAATAGAAAGAGATGAAAACGTTCTTCCGTTTGTAAAGGCGGGAAGTGCCAATATTGATGCAATAAGAAACTGAAAAAACTAAAATATTCCCATGTTCTAAGTTTGTCTTTCCGCTTGCTTGTTGCATGGGAATGTAAAACTTTCATGTTGCGTGATAAAAATGTAGTTTCTTGCCTTAAAGTTCCATTGCGGTTTCTGAAAGTTCTTTTCTCATAAAGTGCCTTTCACTTGGGGAAGAATCTTCCGCCGGATAGCCAATGTCCAGCAGGCATACAAGCTCAAAATCTTTTATCTGCGGAAAAGCCTCATAGATTTTTTGACTGTCATATCCTCTTGCCCATAACGTTCCAAGCCCAAGCTCTGTTGCTTCCATCATCATTGCTGTTGTTACTATGGCTGCGTCAACTTCTCCTCCATCATAGTCTGGATAATGAATGTCCGCAGTATTTTTGTAGCTTGTTTTTTTATCATAGCAAACCATAAGTACAACAGGCGCGTGATAAGACATTGGTGTTGCATTGTAAATTTTCTCTAATGCATCCTTGCTTTTTATGATGAATATTTTGTGCGACTGGCTGTTTTTTGCTGTTGGAGCTAGACGCCCTGCCTCAAGAATTTTTTCAAGTTTTTCATCTTCAATCTTCTGGCTTGAAAATTTCCTTACAGAATACCTTTTTTTTGAAAGCTCAATGAAATCCATTTTTCCTCCTAAGATTATCGGGTCGAGCCCGATAATGACATTTTAATATTTAAAAAGTCGAACTTCAGACTATCTATAAAAGTATATTAAACTTATTGATTATTATTTTCAATTTTTTTTCTAAAATCTTTTTATTTATTTGAAAAAGTATTAATATTGTAACATGGGATTTTCAAGAGAAGAATTAGCGGAAAAATTTTTGAGGACTTACGTAAAGCCTTTCACCGCAAAGGATATGAGAAAAGTCTTGAACACCCTTGGCTTTTCAGCTTCGCTAGAGGATGCAGTGGATTTTCTTTGCTCAAGCCCTAATGTTCTTGAGCTTGAGGACGGAAGATTTGTTACCCATGCAGGAGCTTTTACTGGTGAGATTTTCAGCATAGTTCCTACAGCTAAAGAAGCAGAGCAGGGCGTTTTTGTTCCTGGCGACAGATGTATGCCTTTTGTGGAAACAGATAGAATTTCTTCAACGCTCCGTTTTTATGTAAAAGGAAAAAAAGTTCCGTCCAAGGTTGGTGTTTTTGATAGCGATGATGCTATCGATATGTTCATGCTTTATGGAGAAGAATATGCTCCCCAGTATATAGCCGCCGACCCTGCGAACAAAGATTTGGATTTGGTTTCGCGCGACTTTGAGCTTTCAAATACAGTTAATCTTACTGGGCTTGACTTGGACTACCTTTCAGAAAAGTACGGATATAAAAAAGGCGACAGAATTCTTTGCTGTGTTACTGACTGGAATGCTGGAAAACTTAATATGATGATTCTGCATAGCGATGAAACTAGTTTTGACAAGGGCGAAATTGGGGAAAAGCGGATTGAGTGGTTTGCGGAGCTTGAAAAAAGGCTTCTTGACTGTTTTGAAAAACGTGGACCAATGACTTCAATAGAAGAGCAGCTTGTTACAGTTTTTTTTGAAAATAGAAGGACACTGTGCGTTCCTTACTGCGGCTCAACGGAAGAACTTCTGTTTAAACATACAAATAAGATTTCTTTTGAGCATTACGGAGTGGAAACAAGACTGTGGAGAAAAGGAGAAGAAGTTCCTGCGTTCGGAAAATGGAATTCTACGCTTGCACTGTTAAATAATGAGTTGAAAAAAAACATTACATTTGCGGAATACACTCTTAATTCTATCCCAGAGTTTGTGTATGACCAAATCATACTTGATGCTCTTTATCAAAAAAAAACAGACTATGCAAAGTATGCGATAGACTTTATATGCCGAGATGACTTTTCTCTTGACGACATTCAGATTCAAAAAATTATCTTGTCGCTTAAAGAAAGATATGCTATTCTTCAGAAAGATTACAACTGGTTTGCAGATCAGACTCTTGGAGCAGTCAGAAAGAAGACACTGGAACTTTATGGAAATGTTTCTTCCCTAGTAAGGAAAATCGATTTTCTTGGTGAATTGATTCTGAACCTCCCGAGCCAGGAAGTTGTGGTTTTGGCTCAGCTTCATGGACATATTTTGCGTATGCTTGAAACTATAGCTTCTGATCCGACTGCAGAAGAAACTGCAGATGCGCTGCTTCTTTCATTAGACGGAATGGAATGGAACTTTGAGGATATAAAGGGAATTCTTGAGTCTTCTCTTGCAAAGGAAAAGCAAAGCCAGTTCAAGGTTATAAAAGGCGGTTCATGCGTTGCTGGCAGAATGAGTTCTTTTAAGAAAAAGTAAAAGTGGGTTACAAGGAGTGTACTGTTTATGGAAGATTTTGATATTGGTATTCTTTTTGAGCGTGGAGAAGTTTTAGAGAATGTGCCGGGAAATTCCTGTGCGAAAATCTTTGAGTATATATGCGACCGAATTGTTGTGCCTTCTGGTCTTACTGCTCACCAGCTTCAAAAAGAACTTGTTGAGCGTGAAAAAGTTCTTAGCACGGCTGTTGGAAATGGAATTGCAATTCCTCATCCTCGTTATCCTCTTGTAAAAGACAGCTCTGAAAGTAAGATTGTTGTCGCATATTTACGAGAGCCTATGGATATGCAGGCTCCTGATGTAAAAAAAGTTTATGTGATGTTTATTATTCTTTCTGATTCTGCGCAGTTCCATATAAAAGTTCTGTCTGCCTTGGCGACTTTATTTAAGAATGAAAAATTCCGCAAGGGAATTCAGGCTTGTCCTTCAAAAGGCGAGCTTTTGGACTTGCTTAGAAGAATTTCACGTCCTGAACTCTTATAGTAAACAGCCTTTGTTTTTTAACCTTTAGATGATTGAAAAAACATACGCTTAGTTGTAGAATACCACTAAAATTTTCCTTAATTTTAGTGGAGTGTAACAACTATGGACACAAAAGCTATCGAAGCTGTCGCTTTGTCAATCAGAAGCCTTTCTATGGATGCAATCCAAAAGGCAAATTCAGGTCATCCAGGACTTCCTCTTGGTGCTGCGGAAGTCGCTGCTGTTCTTTATGGTGAGCTTTTAAAGCATAATCCTGCTGATTCAAAATGGGCGGATAGAGATCGGTTTATTCTTTCCGCTGGACATGGCTCGATGTTGCTTTATTCAATTCTTCATCTTTCAGGATATAAAGTTTCACTTGATGATATAAAGACATTCCGTCAGATTGGCTCAAAATGCCCTGGACATCCTGAATATGGCGAAACAGATGGTGTCGAATGCACATCTGGACCGCTTGGACAGGGAATTGCAGCCGCAGTTGGAATGGCGATTGCTGAAACAATGCTCGCTGCACGCTTTAATACTCCAAAGCACACAATTGTTGACCATTATACTTATACTCTCGTTGGCGAAGGTTGCCTTGAAGAAGGTGTTTCATCAGAAGCCAGTTCTCTTGCCGGAAATCTTGGTCTTGGAAAACTTATCGTATTCTATGATGAAAATAAGATTTCAATTGATGGAAATACAGATATAACATTCACAGATGACATTGAAAAACGCTACCTTTCTTACGGTTGGCAGGTTTTGCGTGGCTCTATGTATAACGTAGGTGAAATTGCAGACCTCGTTGAAATTGCAAAGCGCGACACTTCAAAACCTTCTTTAATTATTCTTAAGTCTGTGATTGGCAAAGGCGCTCCAAAGCAGGGAACTGCTGATGTGCATGGCGCTCCTCTTGGAGAGGAAGGCTGCAAGGCTGCAAAGACTGCTCTTGGAATTCCATCTGATGAGCAGTTCTGGGTTGCTCCTGAAGCGTATAAGTACTTTGAAGAAAAGAGACTTGAATGGGCAAAAGCTGAAGAAAACTGGAACAAGACATTTGCTGAATGGGCAAAAGAAAATCCAGAACTTGCAAAGAAATGGGATTCCTATTGGAATCACAAGGCAACAGGCGAGTGTGAATCCCCTTCTTATAAGGCTGGAGACAAGCTTGCTACACGTGATGCCAGTGGAAAAAGCCTTAACTGCATGGCTAAACGCTATGAATGGCTTGTGGGCGGTTCTGCTGACTTGCAGGGACCTAACAAGACAAAAGTTGCTGACGATGACGGTGTTTATAGCAAGTCAAACAGAAAAGGCCGCACAATTGAATACGGAATCCGTGAGTTTGCGATGAGCCAGGTTATGAGCGGAATCAATTTGCATGGAGGACTTAGAGCTTTCGGGGCTACATTCCTTGTGTTCAGCGACTATCTGCGTCCTTCTTTGCGTGTTGCAGCTTTGAGCAAGCTTCCTAACATCTATATCTTCACACATGATTCAATCTATGTAGGTGAAGACGGTCCTACACATCAACCTGTTGAAACAAATGCGGCTTTGCGCTGTATTCCTAATGTGCAGTTCCTGCGTCCGGGCGATGCAGAAGAATCTGCTGTTGCATGGGAAATGGCGCTTGAAAGCACAAATCATCCGGTTTGCATGGCATTTACAAGACAGGCAATCACTGTATATGAAAAGGCAGACAAAGATTGGAAGAATACTGTAAGAAAAGGCGCGTATATAGTTCAGGAAGGAACGAAGAATCCTGATATTACAATCCTTGCAACAGGCTCTGAAGTTGAAATGTCTTTGAATGCTGCAAAGATTATTTCTGGCAAAAATATTCGTGTTGTTTCTGTTATGGACAAGACTTTGTTTGAAAAACAGGATGAATCGTTCCAGAAAGAAATAATCGGTAATGCAAAGCGTGTTGTTGTTGCAGAAGCCGGTGTAAGTTTTGGCTGGGAAAAATATGTTTCAAGCGAAAAGGACTTGTTTACAATTGACCGTTTTGGCGAGTCTGGTCCTGCTGCAAAAGTAGCTGAAGATCTCAAGTTTACTTCTGCTTATTTGGCAAAAGTCTTGGAATGCTAATTTCTCATTAGACTAATTTATAAACGAAAGTCCCGGAGCCATAATGCAGATATACTCCGGGACTTTTTTGTTTATTCCTCTATCATAATAGGAATTTTACTTATTCCTGTTATTGGAGTTTTTAACTCATATCCACTTCTTTCTGATGTGCAGATTTGTATAAAGTATTTCTTTCCTGCTGTAAGCAAACGAGGAAGATGAAATTCAAGCATTTTAGATGTATTTCTTGTTATAAATTCTTCTGGAACTTTTATCCAGGTAGATTCATCTTCTGTTGGCTCGTTATTTTCTGTTTCTGGAACAAACCATATTCCGCTTTCTGCGCCTCCGATTTTTAGTTTTTTCCCAATAAGACGTGCACTGAATGTGGCTTTTAGTGTCTTATCCTTTGTTCCGTCTACAGGATTTTCGATTTGTGAAATTTGAGGAGATGGAGTTGTTACAGAGGTTACAGATGCACTTATGGTTTTAAGTTTTTCGTTTAATTGTTCATTTGCGCAAAAACGCGCTTCAAAGCCTGTTATGATTTCTGCCTCTGGTGTAAGTGACTTTATTCCATTGCAAGGGGCAATGTAAAGCTTGCAGATTTCCATTATGTCTACTGCAAAACCAAGTTCTGCCTGCTCAAGAATTTCCTTTTTCAACAGTTCCATGGCATGACCTACCTGATAACGGTCAATTCCCTGATTATGAGCAGAAACAAGATCTAGAATTTGATCTGTTGTTACTGTTTTTCTTGGAACACGGGCAATGTATGTGTGCTCCTTGAAATAGCAAGGTGTTAATGTTACAGCGAAGTTTGTTTTACGCTTTGTGTCGATGTTTATCATAATATTGACTCCTTTGTATTATTTTTATTTGTCTGTTGTTTTTACCACTATAGTTTTAGACAACGTCTTTTTTCTTTTGGTGGTTTGAAAGATCTGCGGAAGTTTTTTACTTTTTATAGAATTTTTCTAGCCTGTTTTCCGCAACATGATTTTTAGACTTTTTTACTGCATAGTGTCAGTTAAGAAGTCTTATTTTTTATTTTCATTTTCTTTTCCTCCTTTTTTTACATTTTCAATAAAAACTTGAAAATGCTGTTTGTTTTTTTTATTTATAACTATGTTATTGCCTTAAATTAAAAAAAAATGCCGGTTTTTTAGATAAAAATATAGAAATTTTTATTTTTTTTTCTAATTTGCAGATGAAATAATTCATAAGCTATTGAGTAAGGTTTATTTAGGTTATGGTTGTTTTTATTGTTAGGGTATCCGCAATATTTACTGCTTGCTGTATATAAATTGCTGGATAACTTATCTATGAGGATGCATATAAGCTATACGCATTCTCATAGATACGCTGTAATGATTTGTATGAATAGTCTGACAAAGAGTTGTGAAAATAGCATGACGAACTTCATTACATACAACTTGGCTGAGAGCTATTCTTATAAGTTGTATAAATTGTGTATTATAAGTTGAGAAAGAGATATGCCTATAATCTATGGAACGTATACTCTGTTAGCGTCGGGAGAAAACAACCGCCACGAGTCAGGCGGAATTAACCAAAAAAAGTCAAAAGAAAAAAGCCATTATCAATTTTAGCCATAATCCTTAGAATGGTGTTTGACCTAAATCCCATCGAAGGAGAAAAATGAATGACAGAATTGATAATGACCGCAAACTGAGTTTACCACAGGCGCTAGAAGTAATTAAGACCCGCGAAGGTGAAAATTTTTCAAATGAAAAAGTAAATCTTGCTGAGCTTCATCGAATGACCGGAATAACGCGTGGAAAACTCCGGCGGCTGAAAAAGAACAGTTTTGAAGAAAAGCCAAATGGAAACAAGGGAAAATCAGCTGCAGTAAATGTTCTTTCAGGTTACGAATCCGTACTGAACAATTTCCTCAAGACAAACATAACTAACTCCCAGGTCTGTTTTGAACGATTGCAGGAACTTGGATATGAGGGCGGACTCACATCGATAAAAGTTTATATCCAGAAGCACAAGAATCTTGCGCCTGCACCGCGGCAGATAATTTCCCCGCAGGGAAACCGTGGCAGAAGGTTTTCAACAGAACCGGGACAGAGCTATCAGATGGACTGGGGATTTGTTGATGTTCTTGCAGAGAACGGCGAAATAATCCAGGCAGCCTGCTTTGCCATGATTTGCCATCATTGCGGACAACGGTTCATTGAATTTTTTCCAAACGCAAAGCAGGAAAATCTGTTCATCGGAATGCTTCATGCATTCAAGTATATGGGCATTCCAAAAACTGTTCTTACAGACAACATGAAGTCCGTCGTTACAAAAAGAGACTGCAACGGAAGACCTGTCTGGAACCATGACTATGAAGTTTTCATGAAGACCGTCAGATTCGAGACCAGATTGTGCAAGCCATACCATCCTTTCACAAAAGGAAAGGTTGAACGGCTTGTACAGTTCGTGAAGGGAAATTTTCTTGCAGGAAGAACATTCATGAATGTCACTGACCTGAATGAACAGGCACTGGACTGGTGCAACAGACAGAATTCAAGATACCAGAAATCATTGAACCTTATTCCAAATGATGTTCATGCGGAAAAATGCCTTCTGGTAGCGGCAGAACTTAAGAAACGCGAGGAGCTGTTTGTATATCTATGCCCGGAAAGACGTATTTCCTTTGACGGTTTTGTGAACTATGAAGGCAGACGATTCGGTGTTCCGTACATATACACGCAGAAAACGGTACATGTATACAGGCATGGCCATGAACTTCTGATTTATTCTGAAGATATGAAGCAAAAGCTTGTTACGCATGAAGTAACCTGGAGCCGTTATGACAGCTACTGCAAGGATCAGTATGCAAGGCCTGACCAGCCTGAAGAATTCCCTACGGCAGATGTAAAGACTCTGATAGAGCAGATTATACAGCCAGACGAAGAAGACTATTTTGACCAGTTCGATTTCAGCGGAGGAGATGATGAATAGCGATATTATTTCCTAATTGGGCAACAGTCTTGATGTTCTGAAAATGAAGATTACAGAGCAGGAAATTGCCGATTACATGATTGAAAGAGAATTCTCTGGCTTACAGATGCAGGCCGTAGCAGATGTGTTTGCAGAATTTGCAGAAAGGAAACAAGAGGGTTCCGTAAACTTTCTTCTGAAATGTTCCCGTCTTCCGATGAAGAATTCCAAGACTTTCGAGAACTTTGATTTTTCGGAACTCTCGGGAAAAGGACTCGAAAAGCTCAAGTCGATAACGACCCTGGCACCGCTTTATGCACACAGGAATCTTGCATTCATCGGGCCTGCAGGAACCGGGAAGGCTCATCTTGCAATGGCGTTTGGGTATGAATGCTGCAAGAGAATGCTGAAGACTTGTTTTATCAAGATGACGGAACTGAACGACATGTTCACAGAAGCCAGGAAATATGGCCGTGAAAACAGAGTCATTAGTTCTCTGGTAAAACCGTCCTGCCTCGTAATTGATGAGGTCGGTTACTGCAATTTTGACACCGAAAACACAAGGTTGTTTTTCGACATGATTGACCGCCGTTACAACAAGGAAGGAAATTTCAACATTATTTTCACAAGCAACAAGCAGCCGAAATTCTGGAAGCAGTGCTTTGCAGAAGAAGATACTTTGAAATGTGCAATGGACAGAATCTTTGATGATGTGATGATTTTCAATTTTTCTGGTTCAAGCCATCGTGGTCAAAAGCGGGAAGCATTCAACCTGACCACGAAAAAAGTGCAAACTGTTACTGACAGCATTCAGGAAATCGAATAAAATTTGAATTGTGAGATGGGATTTTTGGTCATTTTCGTCTGACTAAAATTGGCGATTTTCTCCCGACTCGTAATGGTTAAATTCGCCGGACGCTAACAACTCCATTGGTAATGAAGATAATATGCCGATAAGTCTACCTGAGATTTGTCTTTATTCCGCGTGCCAGTTTTCCCTGATTGCCTTGTAAAGCTCTTTTCTCATGCTTTCTATGACTGTGTCTGTGATTATGCGGATTTTCTGTTCATCTTTTTTTTCGACTTCTGATTTCTTGAAAAGTACTTCAGGCTCAACGTTCAGGGCTGCGGCGATTTTTTCGATTGTGGAAAGTTTGGGCACATTCTTGTAGGTTTCCATAAGCCCGATATAGCTTGTCGCCGTGTTGCATGCTTCTGCCAGCTGTTCCTGCGTGATGTGCTTTTCCTTGCGAATTCTTTTTATGTTGTCGATTACTGTCTTTTCTAAATCCATTTTATATCAAGATAGATATATTTATATATAATTTTAATTGATTAATTTGATATAGTAGTATATTATTTTTGATATAATTCTATATTGGGAAAAATCCATGGTTGTTGGAGGAAGAAATGAAAAAAATTGGATGCCTGGCGCTTGCCGCTGTGCTTGGATTGATGGTTGTCGGATGTGCGAGTACTAATTCTAAAGAAAACAAACCAATTGAGTTAAAAAACAAGGACATTAATTTTAATTCTGAAAAAGGCTCTTTGTTTGTTTCGAATAATACGGCTGAAGATGTTGTGGTTTTTGTTGGTAAGGTTGAGAAAGGAAATCTAATCGGTGGAATTCATGCTAACACATCAAGGTCATTTGATATTTCAAAGATTCCTGGAATTCCTTCTAGTGGTTCTTTATTGGTTCGTGTTGCTACTGCTAATTTATATAAAGAAAAGGCTAGAATTACAGAAGAAGATGTTATTTATACAGGTCTTGTTGTATATGATTTGAATGACTCTGGGGACAAGATTTCTTTGTCGATTTACAGAGGTGTTGATGCTAGCCAGAAGGAATGCATTTATGTAAGCAATGAATCAGAAAATTTTGTTCTTGAACTTAGGTTGGGTAATCCTTCCCAAGGTGAAGTTATTGCAACATTAGCTCCGTTAACAACAAATAAAAGAATCTATTTGAGCGCAAGAGATGATAGTCTTTCTTATGATTTTTATCCGACTTTTATTTATGTAAATCCCAAAACAAATGAAAAAACTTCAATGAATAATCCTGGAAAAGCAGATAGAAAGCGAGCGTATCCAGAGCCTATTGGTGGTGATATAACTCCAATTAGATTTGAAGGTCCGTCTGCTTCAAATGTTGGATATGATGTTGCATTTGTAAGTGTTCAGAATGATACAAATTCTGGAATTGAATTTAGAAATGCCGGAACTCCTTTAAAAAATCAAAAGGGTAGAAGATTTACAGCTTCTGGCAGGACTGATGTATATGAGATTTCATCTCAGAATGGTGAGGCTGGAAAACTTTATACATCTCTCACTTTTGAATTTGATAATTTTACAAAGAAGAAAATATCTCCTTTTACATTCCTTCCAGGGTATAAATACGATGTGATTGTTACAGAACTTGATGGCAATTATCAGTATGACATCCGCGAAGTAGGTAAGAAGAGCCTTGTTGAGGATGCTCGCATCCAGCTCTTTATGGAATAAAATTGTAGAGTTTTCCTTTCTTGTTTAGAAAGGAAAACTTTTTCTATATGAAAAGAATTACTTTTGCTTGTACTATATACATTTTTTCTCTTGTTTTACTAACTGCTTGTGCAACAGCGAATAATTCTGTAGCTCAGAAAAATGTATACATCGATAATTGCTTTGAAACTTTAATAAAGAATAATTCTGACTTTGATATTGAAATTGATGAAACTAAAGTTTCTGCAAAGTCTAGCGTGGCTCATAAATTCCCACTTCATGATTCTGCTCTTTATGATGGATGGGAAGTTTTATATAAAATTCCTTTTACAAAAGATATTTTTTTCTATTTGCGTAATAAAATAGCTATAACAGATAATCAAGTTGAATTACTAATAGAAAAACCTATTGAAAATCAAAGTTTTGACAATTATTTGATTTTGAAAAACAATTCCAAAATTTCTGTTCAAATCTCAAACGGAATATCCTTGTTTCCGTGTTTTTTGAACGGTCAGGTAAATAGCAGAAATTCAAATCCCGAATATTATATTTCTTCTAGAGATGTTGCAGCTTTAAAAGTTCCTTCTGATAACACAAAATTGTTTGTTCAAGAAGGAAATAAAATGTCTAGCAGTTGGAAAATACCTTTAAGTAAAAAAAATAAGACAGGTTTTGTTTACACTTATACTTTTGATGGAGAGAAAGTTGTTTTTGAAGATGCTCGCCCGATTGTGAAAATAAATGAGCCTCTGTGGAATAAAGATTATTCTGATACGGCACTTTTAAAAACATTTGGCTCAAAAAATGAAAATTCTATATTTTGCATTGGAAATAAAATAGAAGAGGATAAAAACAAAAATAAGTTTTTAAGTGCATGTTTTGGATGCTTTGAAAATACTGGAACGAAAAAATGGGAGTCTAGTTTTTCTGAAAAAAATGCTGATAACAAAATTTATGACGGAGTTTTACTTGAAAACAAGATAATCTGCGTGGGACAGAGCATGAACGAAAAATCGGAGTCTGGTCTTGTGCTTGTTGCAGATTCTAAAAATGGTCATATTGAGTCGTTTAAGATTCCCGAACTTTTAGGACTTTTTTCTATAAGCTCATTCGGATCAAATATTCTTGCAACTGGATTCGGCTCTGCTGGTAGTCTTACTGTTCTAAAAATTTCTTTTGAAAATGACCATCCGATTTTTTCCTTAGTGCCATTGGAACTTCCTTTAGCAGAATCAAATCTTGTGAATCATGCATTATGTCTGTATGACACTGAATGTGAGAAAATCATTTTGCTCTGCAACAGACAAAATGAAAATGGAGAAGTTCTTTCTTCTGTATTATATAAATTTTCTTATGACGGAAAACTTATTTCAAAAGAAGATTTTGTACAAAGTATAAAGTCTGTATCATGCGTGGTTCTAAATAATAGCGGGGAGGTTTTTGCAGGAGCGGAAACTTTTGAAAGTGAAAACACATCTGCTGTTATAATAAAACTTCTGCCTAATGAAAGTTGGAATTATTTTTACCGTAATGAAAATCCATCATCGTTTATAACATCTCTTTGTCTTTCTGAAAGTGAAGACTTTATTGCTGTTTCTGGTGTTCAAAATGCATCTGATTCTTACGGACATGGTGGAAAATCATTTTTTGTTGGTATGGATTCTAATTCTGCTGAACAGCTTTGGTTTACTGAATATGAAAAAAAACAAAATATGTTGTTAACGAATTTTTCTTTACTTTCTGAATATGGCTTTGCAGGAATTTTCTGTTATACGGATGAGAATGGAGTTATTAAATCTCCATCTGCTTTAAAAAGAATGACATTAAACGGAAGTGTTCTAAAAAAATAATTGGAGGATTTTATGAAAAAATATTTTAGTCTTGTTTTTTTTATGATTTTGGCAGTTTCAACTTTTGCACAGAATTCTATTTCTGACGGAATACGTCGGTTTGACAATGTGCTTTTTGAAAAACAAATTCAGCGAGCTGAAACAGCAATCGGCTTTATCTATTATTCTGATTCTGAAACCTGTGGCTCTGTTGTTCCATGGATTAAAAATGAAATAAAACGAGCGGCTGCAAGAACAATGCGTATAAAAATTATAGATACATCTTCGCTTTCTTCTGAAGGACAGATTGTTGCAACTCGTGGAGTTTCTTTTGGACAGATGAAAAAGTCTTCAGAACAAAAAAAATATATTATTTCGGGTACTTATTTTCCAAATGCAGAAAATCTTGAGCTGTTTTTGGATTTGAAGGATTCTGCAGGCGAACTTGTTGCTTCTGAAAAAATTATCATTTCAATGTCAAAGATAAAATCCTTAAATTTGACTTTATTCCCAAAGAATTCCATGCAGGCAAATCAAATTCTTAAGGATTTTGAAGATGCAAAAATTGCTTCTGTAGTTGAAAAAGATATTTCTTCTGTAAAAAACAGCTCATCTGAAAAACGAAATATCCCAAAGCCTGATTACCTCATAACTGCGGCGATGCTCGACAGCGGGGACAATCTTGTGAATATGCTTTATCCGAATGACATTGTAAAGTTCATGATTTCTGTGGAAAAAGATTCTTATATTGCGATTCTGTGCATTGACGCTAACGGGGACAAGAACTGGCTTCCTGTCGCATATAATTTTATTCGAGCAGGTGAAGTCCGCACTTTTCCTGATTTGAAAGACACGGTTTTTAAGGTTGTTGACGGCGTTTACGGAGCGGAGCAGATTCTGATTTACGCTTCAACTTCGGAGAAAGGTCTTCCTGAGCAGACTTCGACTGGAAAATACGCAAGAAACGACATTCAGAAAATTGCACGCGGAATCATGGCTGTAAAACAAAGTTCCGCCGAAAACTACGAAAGCAGTGTTTTCAAGATTACATATACTGTGATGGAGTAAGAGGAAAAATGAAGAATAAAAGTAAGGAAAAAGAAAAATATTTTTCAGCGGCAGAAAAAGGCTCGTTTGCGGAATTCACAGTAGAAAAAAGGTTTAAGAAAATATTTGAAGACTACTGCTCTGGAAATTATGAAAAATTTATAGAAACTCCCATGTTGGAAATATTCTTTGATGATGAAGTTTTAGGTTCACAAATATCTTGTGAAACTGAAAATATAAATCAGAGAAAAGAAAATAATGATTCTAATGAAAAAGGAAAAAACTGCAATATAATTGTAATAAATCATTTTAGAAAAATAAAAACCAAAGAAGAATATAAAGTTTTTTCGAATATAGTAGTGGCATTCTTAAAGTCTTTCAGACAGAAACTAGATGAACAAGCTATATGTGGAATAGGTGATAATGAAAAATGTGATGCGCTTAAAAAGGTAAATGAACTTACTTTGAAAGACTGTATTTATAATGCTCCGTTTTTTGAGGCGGAAGTTCTTTTTTATCATGCTTTGCTTGCACAGAAAGAATATTTTAGTAACAAGAATGATTTTTTTGCATCTGGAAAAAAATTCAGCATAATAAATGGAAATGAAGATTTTATACAGCAGTTAAAAAATTTGTTTTCTAGAAAAGACAGAGAAAAAGAATTTGATACTGATGATGGAAAAAAATATTTCAAAAAAAGCCTTCTGTATTGTCTTTCTGCAAATACAAGCGATTTAAGTCAGCTTAATTCAAAAGATAGGTTTGATTTTAAGGCGAATGATATTACAGTTCTTTGTGATGATAGCGAAAATATTTATGAATTCTTAAAAATACTTAGTAATGAGAAAGAGAAACATAAGCGTTTTGATATAATATGCGACAATTGCGGAAAAGAACTTTTTTCAGATTTGTTTTTAGCCTGTTATTTTTTGTATTTGGGTCTTGCTAACGAAGTTGTATTTCATGTAAAAAAATATCCGTTTTTTGTTTCTGATGCTACAGAAAATGACTTTGGATTCTTGCTTCAGTCTATTTTAACAAAAGATAAAGATATAGAAGAATGTCGTGATTATCTGAATTCAGGAAAAATAAAAGTTGAAACAAATGATTTTTGGACTTCTCCAAGAACATTTAATGAACTAAAAGAGGCAGATAGCGATTTATATAAAGAGTTAAGTAAAAGCAGTCTTATAATTGTAAAGGGAGATTTGAATTATAGAAGGCTTGTTGAAGATAAAAACTGGAATTATGACGAGTCTTTTATAAAGCTAACAGAAAATGTTTTCGGAGATGTTCCGATTCTGGCTCCACGTGTCATAAAGTCTGATGTTCTAGTCGGTGTGTCTTCATCTATGTATCACCTTGCAAAAAGCACGGAAAGTGTAAATTCTTCTATTGAGAACAGCTTTAAGGCAAACGGAAAGTGGGCTGTAATTCATTTCAATCCTAAAAAAAAACTGAAGGAGAAAATACTGTCTTTTTGCAAGAAAAAAAACAATGGTAAGTCAGATGAAAACGCGTCAAAAGACAAAAAAAATGTTTCTGAGCAAAAAAAGAAAAAGAAAGAAAAAACAGTAGAAGAGAAAATTTATTCAAAAGGCGTAATAATTGTTATCTCATTAATTTCTGCTTTGCTGTTAGTTAGTTTTATTTTTTGTACAGCATCTCCAATTTTTTCTGCTATAAATTTTATAGCTAATAAGATTAATGATACAAAAAATCAGGTATATTTTTCTTCTTTTGCATTTGATGGAAAATCTTCTGTTGATTTTACTTTTCTGCTTGCAGGTTACGCTCTGTTTTTTGCAGGAACTATTCTAGTTCCGAAATTTCTTTTAAAGGAAAAAGTAAGCGAGGAAGTAAAAATACAGCTTGATGAACGACTTAAATATGAAATAAAGGCAAGCTGCAAAAATGAAATTGATGAGCTTATAAGCAGTTCTAAACGACACGCCGCGGACTGGGCTAGGATGACTGCT
>NZ_DBKJ01000117.1:0-2760 GCF_002297325.1 Treponema sp. UBA753
TGATACTTCCTAATCCCCTGAGGGATACTTCCTAAGACCCTGAGCGATACTTCCTAAGACCCTGAGCGATACTTCCTAAGGCTCTTAGGAATACTTGCTTAGGCTCTTAGGGATACTTACTTAGCCTCTTAGGAAGTATTCCTTTTGTTTTTATGCATTTAAAAATATTGTCAGAGGATTTATTCATCTGTTTCTTCAATAATCGCGTCAATGTTTAGCGAAATGTTGTAGCTTCGGCCGTCCAATGCGGAAACTGCCTTTGTTATTTCGTAATCACCCACAATGAATTTTACGGTGTGGTCGCCGCTCGTTGTGTAGAACTGTTCTACTGGAGCTGTGTATTCGTTATTGTCGAATGTTATCTTTGTGCCTTCTGGAGCAATAAGCCTGATTATTGGCTTTATTTCCCTAAGTGAAATTTCAATATTTGAAGTTTTTGCCTGCTCAACGCTTACTGTGCGCACTTCATTGCGGTAAGAGTCGCTTACAATGTTTATGTTGTGGCTTCCTGTTGGAACAAGAATGTCTTTTTTTCCAAGCTCCGACTGCTTGCCGTCAACAAAAACTGTGAATTCCTTTGCTTCCTCGTCTTCCGCTGAATTTATGGCAAGAGAAATTTTCCCTTCATTTGAAAGAATCGGATATGCGCACACGCTGAATTTTGACTTTGAAATGGAATCGCTTGAACCTTTCATTGCAAGCTGAAGCCTAAAAAACAAAAATCCGTCGGCATTTGCAGGAATCATCTGCGCCATGTACGAATATGCATCGTTTTTTATTGAATGGTTTTTCTTTGTTGGAACTTTTATATTAAAACTTAGGCTTTCAGCGAACGTTCCGACTTCCGCTCTTGTTCCGTTATAGTCAATTAGCTTGGCATCTGGAACTGGTGAAATTCCTGAATACAACGACCAGGCAACGGAGTCCCGCCATTCAGCGACTATTTTTGGAACTTTTATTGAAATTTCAATTCCTTCTATAAAAGTTTTGTCTTCTGGAAGCTTTATTACAATTGCATCGTTTACACCGGCTTCAACTGATTTTTTTTCAAACAGTGAGTCTATGCTTATTAAATTTGTCTTGCGCACACGGAAAGGCTCGGCTTTTAACATAAAAATTCCGCATAAAGCCAAAAGCATCAAAGAGAAAACTTTTTTGTTTTTCCTGCCAATGCAAGATTTCATGTTGATATTATAATCTTAAATCTTCTATATTTCTAGTGTAATTTCTTTTATTTTAAGTATTTTCCGGGATTTAATGAAGAGCCGTTCTGCTTTATTTCAAAGTGAAGGTGCGGACCTGTTGAAAGTCCTGTTGTTCCGACTTTGCCGATTTTCTGCCCTGTTGAAACCGCCTCTCCTTCTTCAACTAGGATTTCTGAAAGATGTGCATAGGTGCTTTCCATTCCGCCTGCGTGGGAAATTATGATGTGGTTTCCGTAGATTCTGTTTCCTCTTTCCACGGATTTTACAGTTCCAGTCTTGCAGGCAAATACAGTTGTTCCCTCCGGAGCTGCAAGGTCAATTCCTTTGTGAAACTGCCATCTGCCGGTTATGGGGCTTTGTCTTTTTCCGTAGCCGGAAGTAAGAATGCTTTTTTCTAGCGGCATTGACATTCCAGGATTTAAAAAATATGCACGTTCAGCCGGACTGAATCTTTCGCCGGGAATAAAATAGAAAAATCTTCCGTTTATTTTGTATTTTGCAAAAGATTCTTGAAAGATTCTTTCTTTATGCTCGCTTGCAAGCAAAAATTCAATGGAAGTGGCAGGGGATTCAGGGATAAAAAGTCCGTTTGCGGAAGGAAGAACTATTGTTTTGCCTTCAAGAAGTTCTGCGCTGTTTTCTATTGAATTTGCGGTTGACAAAGCTTCCTGCCAGACGCTGCATCTTGCCGCCACGGTGAAAATTGTGTCGCCTTTTTTTGCTTTGTATGAATAGAAAGTTGGAACACTTGTGTTTGACTTGAAAAAATCTTTCTGGCACTGCTGGACTTCCTGCTGATACTGGGAAAAAAGAAAGTCGCGCGATTCCAAGGACGGAATTTGCGGAAAACTTTGAGCCTGCACGTAAAAAAGTGAAAAAAATGTTCCTAGAATAAAAAAAAGTTTTTTCTTCATAAAAAAAAGAGCTGCTCAAGAAAATGTTCCTGAACAGCCTTGTGTTTTAACAGCTTTTGGCTGTTACTCTTCTGAAATTGCTCCAACTGGACATACAGAAGCGCATGATCCGCAGCTTACGCAATTGTCAGCATTAATCTGACGCTTGTCGTTTACTTCGCTGATTGCTTCTGAAGGACATTCGCCTTCGCACGCTCCGCAGTTGATGCATTCCGATGAAATTTTGTAAGCCATAAAATACCTCGGTTTGTGTGTGTGGAAAACTCCTAAAAAATAGAAGCCTTCTAAAAAATAATACTTGAAATTTACTAAAAAGGCAAGTTTTGTTTTTTTATTCAAAAATTTTCAAAAGTACTTGACAAAACTTAGGGGGGGGTAAAATGAGCGTTGCTGAATTTTTTTAGCAGAATTCCTTTTTAAGGGCAAGTTTATGAAAAAGATTACTAAGATTTTGTCTATATTTGCGGTTTTTGCTTTGGCATTTTCGTTTGCAGGATGCAGCAGTGATGATGATGACTCAAATAATTGTTCTGAAAGCGGCGCTAGTAGCAGCGGGCAGGTTTCTGAAAACTTTGTAAAAATTCCTGCCGCTTCGATTGACGGAACAGAAAACTGGACGCCAGAATCAAAAGTATTCGTAA
>NZ_DBKJ01000117.1:2837-3006 GCF_002297325.1 Treponema sp. UBA753
TTCGTAAGCGGACGTAAACTTGAAGTTGCCTCGTTCTATATGAGCGACCATGAGGTAACGAGGGCAGAATACAAGACTGTCATGGGCAGCGACCCAAGCGAAGCCGATGCTTATGACAAGGACGGAAATGAGCTTACAGGTGATGACAATGTAAAAAACAACCCTGTGA
>NZ_DBKJ01000040.1:0-34296 GCF_002297325.1 Treponema sp. UBA753
CAAATGCAAGCGCAAGGACCATAGCTGCCAATACAGCTGAAATTTTAGCAAACTTTCTCATAAGTTCACTCCTTATAAATTGAATTTGCCAAACAAGAACTCTGCAATGCAGAATCGCTTTTATTTGGTTCTCCAAGTATACCCCCCCCAGGAATTGTCAAGTACTTTGAGGAATTTTTATGAAAATTTTTTTCAAACAAATTTTCTGTCATTCCATGCACAGACCTTGTGTCATTCCCGTGCAAAGACACGGGAATCTCTCATTAAAACCCAAAATCCACCTTCGCCCTATCAATTGCAACAATCCACGCAATAAAGTAAAATGAATTTCAACTTAGAACTTTGAGGGATTTATGATTTTTTCACCTATAGAAATCGAAGAAACAGTAAATATGTTCATGCGTCAAAAGCTCGATGTGCGATGCATAACAATGGGAATATCACTTTTAGACTGCGCAGATTCAGATGCAAAAAAAGCAAATCAAAAAATTTATGACAAAATAATGCGCTATGCCGGAAACCTTGTGCATGTAGGCCAGGACATAGAAAAAGAATTCGGAGTTCCAATCATCAACAAAAGAATTTCTGTAACTCCAATCGCACTGATCGCTGGAGCAAGCGGAGAAAAATCCTACGTTGAATACTGCCGCACGCTGGACAAATGCGCAAAGGAACTCGGCGTAAATTTCATTGGTGGATTCAGCGCGCTTGTTCAAAAAGGAATCACACCGGCAGATAGAATTTTAATTGATTCAATTCCAGAAGCTCTTGCAACAACAAATTTTGTCTGCTCAAGCGTAAACGTGGGAACAACAAAAAACGGAATCAACATGGATGCCGTAAAGATCATGGGAGAAACAATAAAGAAAACTGCTGAAGTTTCCCGCAACTGTGAAATCAATGGCTGCGCAAAACTTGTAGTCTTTACAAATGCGCCGGAAGACAATCCGTTTATGGCAGGAGCTTTCCACGGACCGGGAGAAGGAGACGCTGTAATCAACGTTGGAGTTTCAGGACCGGGAGTTATTCTTGCCGCCGCCCGCGAATATAAAGGCCGCCCAATCAATGAGCTTGCAGACGGAATCAAAAAAATGGCGTTCAAAATTACACGCATGGGACAAATGGTCGGTACAGAAGCCGCAAAACGTCTTGGCGTAAACTTCGGAATTCTTGACCTTTCACTTGCTCCTACACCGGAAGTTGGAGACAGTGTTGCCCGCATTCTTGAAGAAATCGGACTTGAAGGAGCAGGCGCGCCGGGAACAACAGCAGCTCTTGCAATGCTTACCGACATGGTAAAAAAAGGCGGTGTAATGGCTTCAACAAACGTAGGAGGATTAAGCGGCGCATTTATTCCTGTAAGCGAAGACGAAGGCATGATTAACGCCGTAAAGCAGCATTCCATTACTCTTGAAAAACTTGAAGCAATGACTTGTGTTTGCTCTGTAGGACTTGACATGATTGCGATCCCAGGCGACACGCCTGCAACAACAATCAGCGGAATCATGGCAGATGAAATGGCAATTGGAATGGTAAACAATAAAACAACCGCAGTGCGCCTTATTCCAGCTCCAGGGAAAAAAGCCGGTGAATGGGTTGAATTCGGAGGACTTTTGGGAGGCTGTCCTGTAATCGATGTAAACAAATTCGGCTGCGCAGACTTTATAAACCGCGGCGGAAGAATCCCAGCTCCAATTCATAGCTTCAGAAACTAACTATTAAAAAAATATTCAGTCAAGCCGGATAATGCATCTTTACTTTATCTGCCATTATCGGGTAAGTTGTATATTTTCTGTCATTCCCCAGCTTGACTGGGGAATCTCTTTTCATCTTTACGCAGCAATAGACTTTTAAAACTAGCTCATGGTATAATCAGCGCATGAAACACAATATGCAAATTTTACAAGAGCTAGCCGCAAAAAACGGACCTCTTTGCGTTGGACTAGACACAGATCCGTCTTATATTCCGCAGAATTTAGTTGAAAAATTTTCTCCGGCGCAAGCTGTTCTTGAATACAATAAACTTTTAATAAAGAAAATCACAGAAGACAAAAGCGCCTGCTGCTTTAAAGTCCAGATTGCTTACTACGAGGCAATGGGAATTGAAGGACTTAAAGTTTATTCCGAGACTTTAAAAGCTGTAAAAGACTCCGGGCTAATCTGCATTTCCGATATAAAAAGAGGAGACATTGCAGCCACAGCAAGCGCGTATGCAAAAGCCCATTTTTCAGGCGATTTTGAATCAGATATAATCACAATAAATCCTTACATGGGATTCGACACATTAAAGCCTTTTACAGAATTCTGCGCTTCCAAAGGAAAAGGAATTTTCGTTCTGCTTAGAACAAGCAACCCGGGAATGATAGATATTGAACAAAAAGAATTGAAATCGGGCGGCCGTGTGCTCGATGAAGTCGGAAAAGAACTGGAACGTCTCAGCAATCAGATGAAGGAAACTTTTTCGGAGCAAACCTGCAGCCCTGTTGGAGCAGTTGTAGGATGCACAGAAGAAAGTGATGCAAATTATCTTAGACAAACCTATAAAGATATTTTCTTTTTGATTCCAGGATACGGCGCACAAGGTGGAGCCGCAAGCATTTGCGCAACCCTTTTAAAAAATGCAGGCGGAACAGTAAATTCTTCCCGCGGAATTCTATGTGCTTGGAAAAAAGATTCAACTTGCATAAAAAAACAGCAAGACGGAAAATTTCTTTCATTTGATGACATAGTAGAAACCGCCGCAAAAGCCGCTATAACTTCAAAGAATGAATTAACTAACATTCGGTAATACTAATAAACACAAAACTAACGGTCATTAACAAGAGGTTTTTATGGATGAACCAGAAATTGACAAAGACGGAAACGGACTTCTTTTTTCAGGAAATGCAAAAGTTACAGAATGCAAACAAATTCACAGCAATGTGTTTCTTTTAGAAACAGAACTTGAACTTGAACGAAAAACCCAAGTTTCACCTTTGCCAGGCCAGTTTTATCTTATAAAAAGCGCAAGAAGCAATGTTCAGTTTGGCCGCCCAATAAGTGTTTATCATGCCGAACGAAAATCTGATACCATTTTAAGGGTACAGTTTTTAATCTTGCAAAAAGGTGAAGGTACAGTTGAGCTTTGCCACCTTTTTAAAAACGACTTAGTAGAACTGTCTGGCCCCTTAGGTAACAGTTTTGAAAAAGCAGAAGGAAAACTTTGTATTTGCGGAGGCGGAATTGGAGTTGCTCCGGTTGCAAATTTTGCTTCATCGCTTTCACCAAAAAGCTATGATTTTTACGCAAGCTTTAAAAGTGGCTCTTATGGCTTGGAAAATGTAGACCCGGAAAAACTTGTAATAACAACCGATGACGGTTCTGTCGGAATCCACGGAATGGTAACAGCCGCACTGACATCTGACACCATAAAAAACGAAGGGTACAGCGCAATATATGCCTGCGGTCCTGCACCAATGCTAGCCTATATACAAAAAATTGCAAAAGAAGCAGGCGTAAAATGCTTTTTAAGCATAGAAAAAAAGATGCTTTGCGGAGCCGGAGCTTGCCTTGGATGCACAGTACACACAAAAGAAGGAAACCGCAGGGTATGCAAGGACGGCCCTGTTTTTAACGCTGAAATCCTCGAATTTGAAAAACCAGTTTGTGCAAAGAAAAATCCATTGCCGCAAGACATAGAGCCAAACTTAACTGTTGAAATTGCAGGAATAAAATTTAAAAATCCAGTAATCGCAGCAAGCGGAACATTCGGCTTTGGACAAAACTACCGCGGATTTTTCGATGTTTCAAAGTTAGGCGGAATAAGTTCAAAAGGTCTTACACTAAATCCAAAGAAAGGAAATTCCGGTGAGCGTGTTATCGAAGTTTCATCTGGCGACATAAATTCAATAGGACTTGAAAATCCTGGAGTTCCGCATTTTATTCAAAACGAGCTTCCGGAAATGCTAAAGCTGGACACGGTCTCAATTGCAAACCTCGCAGGCCACGACCTTGATTCCTACGTAAAAGGCGCAGAACTTTTAGAGAAAACTTCAGTTCCGGCAATTGAACTGAACATAAGCTGTCCAAATGTAAAGGCAGGCGGAATGGCATGGGGAATAGCTCCAGAAGCAGCTTTTACTTGTGTCAGCGCAGTTAGAAAAGCAACATCAAAGCCTTTGATTGTAAAACTATCTCCGAACGCACCGGATTTAGTTTCTGTAGCACTTGCCTGCATAAAAGCCGGAGCAAACGCATTAAGTCTAATAAACACAATTCAAGCAGTGGCAATTGATATTGAAAGTGGACGCCCAGTGTTTGACAACATAAAAGCCGGACTTTGCGGACCTGCCGTAAAACCAATTGCGCTCCGCATGGTCTATGACGTTGTAAAAGCAATAAATTCACTTCCAAAGGAACAGCAAATTCCTGTAATCGGCTTGGGCGGAATTTCAAAATGGCAAGACGCAATTGAATTTATAATGGCAGGAGCAGCTGCAGTTCAAGTCGGAACGGCAACTTTTTCAAATCCAAAGACAATGATAGAAATCATCGAAGGGCTAAAAAAATTTATGCAATCCCACGGATACAAAAAGATTGACGACTTGCGCGGAATTGCACAACAATAGCAAAAACACTGCTGCTCTAATCATTAAGCTTATAAAAACTAAAGGAATACTTCCTAAGAGGCTGAGAGAGTATTCCTAAGACCCTGAGAGAGTATCCCTAAGAGCCTAAGTGAGTATTCCTACGGGTCTTAGGAAGTATTACTTCAGGTCTTAGGGATATTCACTTAGGGAGTTAGGAAGTATTCCTTTTGGGCAAACATTCTATTCACGCCACTTTTCATCTTCTTCCTCTTCTTTTACGGAATCTGGAAGAACTGTTTTTCTTGCGGCAGCCGCATTTTCAGAAAAATCTTTTGACTTTTTAGGTGAACCGCCGAATTTTTCATCAAGTGAATATTTTTTTACAATTTTTGTCGTAATCTTTGAATACAAAAAAAAGCTTAATACAAGTCCGATTGTAAAACTTCCAAACAGCGCGTTTCCGTATGCTTCAAAACTAGTCGCATGAAAAACAAATTTCAAAAAGACAAAGCAAATTCCAAAAAGCGAGCCTATTATCAGCGCGGTAAAAAGAATATTCACAACACTTGAAATCAATATATATAGAAGATAAAAAACTTTTTTGTTCATGTTTTATTCCTTTTTGTTGTTTTCACGGTCAGATTTTACCTGAAACACAAACGTTATTAAAAAAATAATTCCAAAGACAACCACAGCAGCGTCTGCAACATTGAATGTAGGCCAGCGTTCCATTCCAAAAAGCCCAAAGAAATAGCAATCAACAAAATCAACAACTCCTTCCGGCCGGAAAAAACGGTCAATCAAATTTCCAATTCCTCCGCCAAGAATTCCGCAGACAGCCCAACACTGAAGCTTTGTAAATTCATTGTTTCTAAAATAAATCACATAAACTGCAATAATAACAAGAAGCGGAAGCAATGCAAAAAGGATTCCCCTAAGACCATCGGAAAGCCCCGAACCCATGCTGAACGCAATAGCATTGTTGCGGACATGAATTAAGCGCAGGTATTTTCCAAAAATTTCAATTACAGCATCATCTGCAAAAACTGTAAGACGCGGAATAAATTTCACAACAAGGCACTTTGTAATCTGGTCAAGAAGAATCACCGCAAAAGAAAGTGTAAGCGGCAAAAGTTTATTTTTTGTGTTCTGATTCATAAAACGATTATAGTATAAAAACGCTAGACTTTACAACAATTCAAAATGCACTTGAAGCGGATTCGCATTTTCTCTATTATTTTGGCATGAAATGGCTGATTGCTTCTGATATACATGGCTCATCTTTTTACTGCAAAAAACTTCTTGAAAAATTCACTGAAGAAAAGGCGGACAGACTTTTGCTTTTAGGCGATATTCTTTATCACGGTCCAAGAAATGAATTGCCAAAAGACTACAATCCAAAAATTGTAACTGCGCTTTTAAATGAAGTTTCAGAAAAAATAACTTGCGTAAGAGGAAACTGCGACTCGGAAGTAGACCAAATGGTTTTAAGTTTTCCAATCATGGCAGAATATACAATACTTGATGTTGGAAACAAGCTTATTTTTGCAACCCACGGACACATTTTTAATAAGAATAACCCTTTAAAAATGCCAAGCGGAAACGTTTTGCTCTGCGGCCATTTCCATGTGCCAAAAATTGTTAAGCACGAAAAATATCTGTACCTAAACACAGGGTCAGTTTCGCTGCCAAAAGAAAATTCCTGGCACAGTTATATAGTTTTTGATGGGGACAGATTCTGCTGGAAAGACTTAGAAAGCAATGAAGAAAAGCTTAGTATCCGCTTATCATCTGAGTATTGATAAAATCTGTTAGAACTGTACCCAAATGATTTGACATATATCCGCTTCTGTCCGGCTGTACCCCAAGAACTGCACCCAAAACTGGCTCTGTATTTTCAACAGGGCCAAATCCTTTTGTAGTGTAGTCGTCTATGTAAGCCAAATCAAAACTGCCGAATATTTTCATAAAACTTTTTTGACTTATATATTGCATTGAGCCAGACAAATCTTCATCTGTAACCAAGAAAATTGTATCTTTTTCTGTAGGTTTGCATAAAGAAAGTAAAATCCAAAACTTTTCGCTTATAACATCAGAACTTTTTTGCGTCTGTTCATATTTGTCAGAATCAAAAATCTTTTGCCGTATTGCCAAAAATCGCTTTATCCACTTTAAATCTGCACCCTTTTTTGAGGCCAGATTAGTTTCATTGTAAAAATCCAAGGAATAAACAGAAAACCCATTGTATGCAAGCTTGCAGAAAAATGACTTGTAAATTTCAGAATTGGCAGTTTCTGGCGGAGCAAAAAGAATTATTTTTCTTCCTGCAGGACTTTCTGTTTCTGGCTCAAAGTTATAAAGCTTTGCAGAAGGAACTGTAAAGGGCTCTTTTAGTTTAGAAAATCCTTTTTGAAAGTTGCCTGAATACAAAACTGTTTTTTGCTTTACCGGCAGCTGATTTTTCTTTGGACTCATCGGGCGGAAATAAATAACTGCAAAAATCATCAGCGCAGCAAAAAGAGCATTCAGCGAGCAAATCAAAATAAGTTTTAATTCATACTGATCCAAAATAACATCAGAGAACATTCTTAAAACGGAGCGAAAATTCCAAACAGCAGACAAAAATGCAAGCGCAAAAACTAAAAAATTTTCAACAGAAAGCGTAAAAACAAAAATGTTTACAATTGCAATAAAAAGTCCCGCAAAAGGCGCAATCGACAGAGAATCTTTTTTTGAATGATTTACAAAAACAAATCTGGCGTTTCCTATAAAAAGCAGTGCAAGAACAAGCAAGTCTGCCAAAGTCTGGTTTGTCATTTTAACTTTTCCTGTGTTTCCTTGATGATTTTCTGAAACTGCTCCAGAGATTTTTCTATGCTGAACTGGCGCGCATGGCTAATAATTTTTTCTTTCTTGAATGTGCCTTTTGAATCAAGCTTTTCAAATTCAAGAATTGAAGAAGCAACGCTGTCTGTTTCCTGCTTGTCAAAAAAAATACCTGTCTTTCCGTCAATGACAGTTTCCAAAGCTCCGCCTTTTCCAAATGCAATTACAGGCCGGCCGCAAGCTTGAGCTTCCAAAGGTGTAAGTCCTAAATCTTCTTCCGCGCAAAAAATAAGCGCACGGCAACGCTGAAGATATGAGCGAACTTCTGAATCTTCTGCTCTTCCTGCAAAAAGAATATTCTTGTCGTTTCCTGCAAGCTTTTTTAGGTTTTCCATTTCAGAGCCAGCGCCAATAACGACAAGCCTGCGTCCAAGTTTTTTACAGGCGCTTACAGCCAAATCAATGCGCTTGTAAGGCACAAGACGCGAAAAGGCAACATAAAAATCTTCCGGCTCAACATCAGCAGGAAAAAATCGTTCAGTATTTATAGGGCAATAAACGACTTTAGCATCCAAATTCCAGAATTTTTTTATGCGGCGGGCAATGTAATTTGAATTTGCAACAACAGCATCAATTCTCTGGCTGGAAATAAAATCCCATTGCCGCAAAGCAGGAATCCAGCGGTTCATAAAAAAGCGAGTCAGTTTTCCGCTTCTCTTTCTGTAGTCAAAAAACAAATCCCAGGCATAACGCATTGGAGAATGAATATATGCAATATGTGGAACAGAAGGCGGCGTAATTACACCTTTTGCACAGCAAGACGAAGAGCAAAGCACCAAGTCATATCCTGAAAAATCAAACGCTTCAAATGCATTCGGCATGAACTTTAAAAGCTTTGTATAAATCCGTGAAGCAAAAGGAAGCTTTTGTATATATGAAGTGTATATTTTATTATTGGCAAAATGACTGCCCATCTTCTTTTTATTGTACACAAGAGTGTAAATATCAGCATCTGGATAAAGACGAAGCATATATTCAACCCAAGTTTCAGCTCCACCATAATTTACAAGCCAGTCATGTACAATTGCAACTTTCATTTTTTGTTTTCCTATGAGCGAATTTTAATGTAAATCTGAATTGTTTTCAATGAATTTTAATCTGAAAGCGACTGAACCCAAGCCTGCATAAGAATTCCAAAAGCAACGCCAACATTTAAAGACGCTTTTAATCCTGTCATCGGAATCGAAACTCTTCCGTAATCAGCTCTTTTTAACGCCTCAGGGCTTACTCCAAGTTCCTCTGAGCCAATAATTACAATTCCTTCTTTTGGAAAAGAAAATTCAGTTATTGGAGTTCCGCCTGTTTCCAAAACAAAAACCGGCTTGTCTTGCGGAAGTTCTTCTAGTGAACATCTTTTGTAGCCTAAAGTTTCTATGCAGCCCATTCCGCTTCTTAATGCACGAGGCTGATTTGGATCTGTGCAGTTCGGGGAAATAAAAACATTTTCACAGCCCATCGCTTCTGCAGTTCTAAAAATAGAGCCTATGTTAAACGGGGAGCGAATATCTTCTGCATAAACACTCACGCCTTTAAAAAATTTTCTGCTTTGGACACAAAGATTCGCATTTGAATGCGGCGCAATAACTAAATCCCATTCAGCTGGAAAAGTTCCTATTATAGCTAGCAAAGAATTCCGGGCAAAATTACAAACCCTTCGCTCATCAAAGTCTTCTGCTTCAATAAGTTTTTTTAATTCTTCTGCGGCATTTTTTGGAAGTTTTGGGTCATCCAGCACAATCTGCGCAACAGTTTTTGTGTATTCAGCGCGCGTCATTCCCGCAAAATTATATTCAGTTCCGTGTTCCGCAATGCCGGCAATATCGCGTTCAAGCTCGCCAAAAGTAAGAGCCAGTTTGCGTCTTTTCTGTCCCGGTTCAAGCTGAAAAAGTTTTCCAGGATTTATCATCAGTAAGCCTTTTTTATGATTTCAAACAAATCGTCAGTTGTCATGCTGCGCTGAAGACTGTTCATAAGCTCAAGTTCGCCTGCATCTTCCGCCGCAACAGAAAGCTGCTCTATAGAAAGCGAAAGGTCTTTTAAACGTGCCGGAATATTTATCTTTGCAATTTTTTGCCTTACATAGTCAGCAAGAGATGCAACAGCTGAAGAAACTGAATCTTCCGGGCGAGAAGCATTTAAAAGATGCGAAAGAACAGCAAGTTTTTCCGCCTTAAACGAAGCCGCATCTTCAATAATATACGGAAGCAAAATTGCAGAAATCAGAGAGCGGGAAATTTTATATCTTGAATTTATTGCAAGTGAAAGAAGATTTGCAGCTCCAAAAGAACTTGAAGCAGCACCCAAAGAAGCCATACAGCCACCCTGAGCCAAAAGAACTTCCTGCGGAGTTGTAACAGAAAGATTCGGCGCGCCATCTTCTGCATAACTCAAAAGCTGAACAGATTTTTCAATAATCATATCGCTGAAAAATGTAGACTTTTGGCTTAAATATCCTTCAACCGCAAAAGCCAAGGCTTCAATTGCCATACAAGAAATTTGCTTTTCTGTCAAAGCCATCTGAAGATTCGGATCCCAAATAACAAGCTTGCAAAGTCCGTTTTGCGTTTTTATAAGCTTTACTTTTGTTGAACGCGCATCAGTTATAAAAGCTCTGTCTGTAAAAATAAAATTATCTCTGTTCGTTGAAGGCAGACAGATAAGCGGAAGAATTTTTTTAGGCGGAACTAAATTTTCATCAATGTAATCGTAGATGCTCTTGGAATCTTCGTAATAAAGAGCACAGACAATGCGGGCAAGCGAAAGTGTTTTTCCGCCGCCAACAGCAATAACTCCATGAACTTTTGCATCCTGAGCAAGCTTTAAAACAACTTTTGCAGTTTCTGAGTCAGCTCCAAGCGGAATTTCGTCAAAAACAAAATAATCAACATTTCTTTCTTTAAGAGATGCCGTAACTTTTGAAGCTGTTCCAGACTCCTTTAGAACAGGATCCATTAAAACTAAAAAATTAGAGCCATACTCCAACGCATACTGACCAAGCCGAGTCGCAGTATAAGAACCAAGAACAATATTAGGTGAAATTTTGAATATAAAATCTGCCATATCAGAAAAAAACTCCTGCAAAAAAAAAGAGCGGAACTATTCCGCCCTAATTTATCCCCTGCAAAAAAATACGGAAATTACAAACCGTAAGCGCTAAGAATTTGATCCGCAGTAGCTGCAATCGTAGCTTCATTGAGGTAATTTGGATCTTGAATCTTGAGCTTTATCTGCTCCACTAGCTCTGAACGAACATCTGGAGTTTCCTCTGCCACTTTATTCATAAACATAGCTTCTGCCATAGCTTTGGCTTCATCGGAAACACTGATTTCATCAGACGCATACTGAGAACCTGCAACATTATTTGAACGCTTTGTGTTCTGCAATGTGTTTAGAGCATTAACCTCTGAAATCTTGTTTATCATCATATCTTGCCTCTCTTATTTTATCGGAAGATTCTTCTGAAATCTTGACATTTTTATTTCCTGAAATAAAAACAGCAAATTCCCCAAGAATCTTCTGACGGGAACTGTAATCTTCAAAAACTTCCTGCGCCGTGCCTTCTGTTATTTCCTCATGAAGCTTTGTAAGCTCCCTGCCCACAACAACACGACGGCTGCTTTCAATATCGGCAATATCCGCCAAAAGTTTTACAATTCTAAACGGACTTTCATACAAAATAACTGCATCGCCAGTTTCCAAAAGCTCTTTTACACGGCTTCTTCTTCTGCCAGGCTTTGGTGAAAGAAAGCCCTCAAAAATCAAAGTTTTTCCACCAGCACCTGCAACACTTGCCAACGCCGCAAAAGCACTTGCCCCTGGAATCGGAATAACGGAATGGCCCGCTTTGCGTGCAAGGCCAGCAAGAACTGCACCCGGATCACTTATTCCAGGAGTTCCCGCATCGCTTGCATAAGCAACTTTCTGGCCTTCATCAAGCAGCTTTATAATTTTTTCAGACGCAAACTGCTCGTTCTGCGCCCTGCAGCTAACCAAAGGCTTTCGAATTTCAAAATGATTCAATAATTGAAGCGTGTGGCGAGTATCTTCTGCCGCAACAACATCAACGCTTTTTAAAATCTCAACAGCCCTAAAAGTCATATCGCCCAAATTTCCAATAGGCGTAGCTACAATATATAATTCCGACACCGTATTTATAGTATACAATTACTAATATTTTTTTGCAATGTTTAAAAAGCAGCTTTGGAATTTTTATTAAAGCATCACGGCTTAACTTCGCAGAAAAAAAACCGATAATCAAACGAGGACTAGTTTTAAAATCTGCTTCTGCTAGAAACTAGCTCTTAAACTTATCAAAGCAAAATTAGAAGGTAAAAATACAATGACAAAAAAAGAAAGAATTGCCGCAACTCTTACAGGAATTGCCTTGTATTGCGTGGCGGCTTTATTTTCTATAGGTCTTTTTCTTGGCGCGCTGGACTTTGGACTTTCTTCAGGAAAAAATATTCTTTTTAAAATGGGAGAAATGCTCGTTTCTGTTTATGGAATTTGCTCCATTTTAATTCCTGCGTTTTTCTTTGTGGCAGGTTCTTTTTGTTTAAGCGCAAAATGGTCAGTTCAAAGAGCTTTTATCCTTTTAATAAGTATTGTTCCTTTTTTTACACTTGTAATCGCCGAGCGGACTTCCAAGGCTATTGCAGCTCAGGACACAAGCCCGATTGCCTTTGCTAAAATTTTCACATTGGTAGCCATTGCGTTTCTCCTTGTTGCGCTTGAGTATCTGCTTGCCGTAACTGCCGCAACTTACCTTGAAAAAGCAGTAGAACAAAAAATTTCCATCGACATAAAAAAAATCAAGATTAATCCCAAAAAAATAAAAACAATTATCAAGAGCAAACTGAATTTTCCAAAGCAAAAAATTTCTGTGCAAAAAGAAAAAATGCAGGAAGAGAAAGAAGAGGAAAAAATTCCTGAAGAAGAGCTTGATTTTGAAATTCCGCAAAAAAAAGTTCGCGGCGTCTGGTCAATTGATTCAGAAGGAAATGTAAAAGGCAAAGTTTCCGCGCCAGAAGAAAAACACGATGAAACTGTTCAGGAAGAAATTCAAATTCCTGAAAACGAAGATTCCGCCGAAAAAAATGAAGAAGACATAATCGATTTGTTTGAAAAAAAATCAATGGATTTGACAGAAGAAATTTCAAAAGCTGAGCAGGAAGAATTGGAAACTTCTGAGCAAATTGATTACGACATTGATTTTGAAGAGCCAGAAGATTTTTTAGAAGAACAAGACAACGAATATTTTGACATTCAAGATGAAAACGAGCCAGAGGAATCAGAATTTTCTGAAACAGAAACTCAAGCTGATGAAACAGAACTTTCGGAAGACGACTTTGAAATAAAAGACGAAACCGAAGAATATCCAGGCGAAAATGAAAACCATGAAACTGAAAACGATTTTGAAATAGAAGATTTTGATTCTGAAGAAAATTTTAAAGAGCCAGAAGAAACTCAAGAAATCTCTTTTGAAAATGCAGATTACAAAGAAAATATTCCAGCTGAAAATTTCAATGCTGAAATAAATGAAGAGAATACTTTAGAAGAAAAATCCGAACCTTCAAATCTTGAAAGTGTTTTTTCAAAAATGGAAGAAGACGCTCGCATTCAAGTTGAAAAGGAAAATATTCCATCTCAAGAAAAAAATTCCGCGCCAATCGCATTTACAACAACAGAAGACGGCAACACAAAGCCAATTCCGCTTCCACCGAAAAAGAAAAACAACGGTCCTTATAAAATTTCCACAGACTTGCTCACAGCTTATGACGAAAACAAATACTGGATTATCGACGAAGAAACCGAGCAGGCTGCAAAAAGCCTAAAAGACACTTTAAGTGAATTTAAAATCGATGCAGAAGTTACAGGAATAAGAAAAGGTCCGGTTGTAACGATGTTTGAACTTCTTCCTGCTCCTGGAGTAAAACTAAGCAGAATTGTAGCACTTTCAGACAACATTGCATTGCGTCTTGCGGCAAGCTCAGTCCGCATTGTCGCTCCAATTCCTGGAAAACGCGCTGTAGGAATTGAAGTTCCAAACAAAAACCGTGCGATTGTTTCGTTCAGGGAATGCATTGAGCAGCAAAGAAATGAATGGAAAAAAATGGCAGTTCCTGTTGTTCTTGGAAAAGATATTCAAGGCGAAACTCAAATAATGGATCTTGTAAAAACTCCGCATCTTTTGATTGCTGGTTCAACAGGAGCCGGAAAATCAGTCTGCGTAAACAGCATGATTCTAAGCATTTTGTACAAACGGAATCCGCATGAAGTAAAGATGATTCTTATTGACCCGAAAATAGTCGAGCTTAAACTTTACAATGGGATTCCGCATCTTTTAACTCCGGTCATAACGGAACCCAAAAAAGCAATGCAAGCACTTCAATATTGCCTTTGCGAAATGGAACGCCGTTACGCAGTTTTAGATAGCATGGGATGCCGCGACATAGCAAACTACAATCGGAAAATTGTTGAGCAGCACATAGCAACGGAAAAACTTCCGTATTTAATTGTAATAATCGATGAGTTTGCGGACTTGATGGCAACAACAGGAAAAGCTCTTGAAGGCGTTGTAGCTCGACTTGCAGCAATGAGCCGTGCAGTTGGAATTCACCTCGTTCTTGCAACACAGCGTCCTTCCGTAGATGTAATTACAGGTCTCATAAAGGCAAATATTCCAAGCCGAATTGCATTCATGGTTGCCGCAAAAATGGACAGCCGAATAATTATCGACCAAGTTGGAGCAGAAAAACTTCTTGGAAAAGGCGATATGCTTTATGCCAGCGCAACAGATCCTTTCCCAGTAAGAATCCAAGGAGCATTTGTAAGCGATCAGGAAGTTGAAAATGTTGTTGAAGCCGTAAAAGCCTGGGGCGAGCCGGAATACATTGACGATGAAATTTTCGTTGATGATGAAGATGACGAAAACGCAGATCAGCTTTCTCTTTTTGGAGAAGGCGCAGAAGATCCTCTTTATGAAAAAGCTCTGGACATTGTAGTTCAAGCTGGAAAAGCAAGCGCAAGCTATATTCAGCGCAGACTGAGCATTGGATATAACCGGGCAGCCCGGCTTGTAGAAGAAATGGAAGAGCGCGGAATTGTAGGACCTGCAAACGGTTCCAAACCACGCGAAATTATTCATATGCCATAAAAAGGCTAAATAAAATGAAAAAGATTATAACATTTATCGCATTGACAATTTTTGCAGTTCGCGCATTTTCTCAAAATAAAATCAAATTCAATGAAACTTGGAGCTACGTTCTTACAGGATATGAAAACGAATTTTCCGCGGACTTGCCGATAACTGACATTTGCTACTTTAGCGCAGAAATAAATGAGTACGGAGAAATTCCTTCAATCCCAAACCGGGAAACAATTCCGCCTGAATTCAACGGAAGAGTTCATCTTGTTGCAATTTGTGAAAGCCGTTCACTAAGCCACTTTGTAATCGACCCGAAATACAAAGTTTCGAAAAAAACAATTAAAACTCTGGCAGAAGCAACAAAAAATTTCGATGGCCTTCAAATTGACTTCGAGCTTGTTCCAAAACGCGATGCTGAAAATTTTAAGGCTTTTCTTAAAAAACTGAAAAAAGCAATCGGCAAAGACAAAATGCTTTCTGTATGTGTTCCTGCAAGAACAAAGTCAATTCAAGATGATGTCTATGATTACACAGAACTTGCATCTTGCGCAGACAGAATTTTTATAATGGCTTACGATCAGCACTGGGCAAAAAGTACACCAGGACCTGTTTCTGGAATGGACTGGTGCAAAAAAATTGCGGATCACGCTTTAAATACAATTCCTTCTGAAAAAATAATAATGGGCTTGCCTTTTTATGGAAGAAGCTGGGCTGAACCAAATTTTTCCAAAGCATGGTATAACAGCGGAATAAACAGAATCCTCGGTGAAAATTCCGCATTGGAAAAAATTCAAAGAACTGAAGATATTCCGCACTTTGAATTCAAAACAGAAATCACTGTAAAAGGCTGGTTCGATGACAAGGAATCCTTAACAGCAAGATGCCTTATGCTTTCTGAAAAAAACATTGCAAATGCCGGATTCTGGAGAATTGGTCAAGAAGACAAAGAATTCTGGCAAATTCTTTCTGTTTCAGATTAATTTTTCATCAATACCCATCACTCATGCTTCTGTTTATATCGCGCTGATAAAGTTCCTGATAAACAAGGCTGCGTTTCTTTAAATCTTCTTTTGTTTCCTGTGGGAAAGGAATATAACGCCAGAAAATTCCGCGGACTTCTTTTTCAAGTTTCTGTGTTCCCATAGATTCTTTTGTCATCCAAAGAATATAGTCCTCTATAAAGAACTGCTTTATGTCGCCCTTCATTTTGTGCTCTTCAAGATACTGATAATAATGTCCAGTAAGTCCGTCGCTCATCCAGTCAAAAGAAGCTTTTTCTTTAGCAACTTGCCATCTTAAATCAGCAACCGCAGTAAGGCACGCAATCTTTAAATCGCGCGGATACATTGGAATCGCAATACGCCCGCGGCTAGAAAGTCTATTGTAACGGTCAAACGGTTCCCAGCAAAACCCAACATCACCATAAGTTGGAACAAGCAAAACATAAGGAACAATTCTATGCGGAACATTCTTATGTATGCGGCAAAAGCACTGCGGGTCAATCGATTCTATCCAAGACAGCTCGCGGATTACATTCTCGCGGAATCCAGTTCCTTTTTCTGTACAGTGAAAAAATTCCCTTGTAAAAATCGGATACTGATTTCCTTGGCGGCCACAAGTCATTTTTGCCATCTGGCGGATTGTGCTCATTTCACCAAGAATTTCTTCTTTTCCGACATTGACTTCTTCCACAAAATCAGTTGACTTGTCATTGAGGCTCTGCTCCGTCTGTTTTGCTTCCTTAAAATCCTCAAGATGCTTTGAAAGCTCTTTGTCTATTTTTTGAAGCTGCCGGAAATCATTTATAACATCAGAAAAAAGTTTTCTCTGTAAATCTGTGTAAGGATTTTTATGAGGCTCAAGTCCAGGCAGTGAATCATGCTGAAAAATATCGCGGATTTTGCCTTCAACTGAATTTTCCAAATTAGCCCTTTCAGCTTCTTTTGCATTCAAAAGACTTTCTGAGGTCTGGATTTTTCCATTGTTCTTGCTTTTTAAAGCCATGATATGCTGTTGTTCTGCAACAGGTCCTTTTGCAACACCTCTTGTTGGAACTTCGTCAGTCGTACTAGGCTTCATGTGTCCAAGCGCAACAGAACGAATCCATTCATCCATATAAAGAATCGGCTCATAAGTATTGTTCTTGTCTATCGCACGGGCAAACATATTTTTTTGCTCTGGAGTTGCCAAGGACGGAAGCAAAATGCCAAATCTCATAGCCATTCTCTTGCAGTCTTCAATAGAAGAACTTGCCATTTTTGGAGCAAGATTTCTTAGAAATTCCCAATAAGCCGTGATTATCTGCTGGCGGTAAACTGTTCGGTCTTTTTTATCCTGGCAATTAAGATACTTTACCAAAAGTGAATGAAGCCTCTGGGAACTTGCGCCTTCTCCTGTAAGGCATTTTTTATAATACGCAGGATCATCATAGCATTTGCTCGGAGTATCTTCAAAATATTTTTCAATTGGAGCAAATGATTTTATATTTAAATCAACTTCAGGAACACAACCGTTCATTTTGGGCTTGCCTGATGCTTTTTCAGCTACAAAATTTTCAAAGTCTTTATTCTGCGGTCTGCTAAAAGAAGAAATTCCGTCTTTTTTAGGCACATTTAATTCCACTTCTGGAATTTCATCTTGAGTGTCAGCAAGCAAGGCAGCAATACTTGGATCAATATCATCATCAAAAGCCATGTTGTTCTCCAACTTTATTTAAATGCATTTTATAAAAACAAATCTTCATCTTATTATAACATGACTATCTTAGTATTGCAAAGCAATAAATGTTATAAACAAAATCTATAGCCAAATATAAAAATATAATAATTGACAGTTCAAGCAAGAAAAGATATTTTTAGTTTATCTTAAATATTTTTGGAGGAAGAAAAATGAAAAAAATATTAACATTGACTGCAGCAGTTTTTGCAGCAGCGCTTTTGTCTGCACAGGCAAAATTAAAAGTTGGGGCAACTCCTGTTCCTCACGCAGAAATGCTCAATCTTGTAAAAGATGATTTAAAAGCTCAGGGCGTTGACATTCAGGTTATTGAAATGACAGATTATGTTATTCTTAACGATGCACTTGAAAGCGGCGAGCTTGACGCAAACTTTGACCAACACATTCCTTACATGGAATCCACAAACAAGGAAAAAGGCTATCATCTTGTAAACGCAGGTGGAATCCACATCGAGCCAATCGCACTTTATTCAAAAAAAGTTTCAAAACTTTCAGACTTGAAGAAAAAGGCGACAATTGCAATTCCAAACGATCCTACAAACGGAGGACGCGCGCTTTTGCTTCTTCAGGCAGCAGGACTTATTGAGCTTAAAAAAGACGCAGGAATAACAGCGACAACTCTCGACATAGCAAAAAATCCGCTTAAACTTAAATTCAAAGAGCTTGACGCAGCTTCAATTCCACGCACTTTAAATGATGTTGATGCGGCTGTTATCAACGGAAACTACGCAATTCCAGCAGGACTTTCTGCAACAAAAGACGGACTTTTTGTAGAAGGAAAAGATTCGCCTTATGTTAATATTATCGTTGTAAAAGACGGAAATCAGAATGATCCTCGCGTAAAAGCACTTGTAAAGGCATTGCAGAGCGATAAAATCAAGAATTACATTTCTGAAAAATTCAAAGACGGCGAAGTTGTAGCCGCATTCTAAATCTACATTGAACAAAAAGGGCTTGCATTAACTGTAAGTCCTTTTTTATTTTAAATTGAAATCTGCTTTAATATTTTTGTAAGTTCTGTTTTTTCTATTAAATCAATTGGGCGGCCCTCAATGTATTTTTTGCTTTCCTCTGAAAAAATTCCTGCGGAAACACAAAATCCGCGTTCAGCATTTACATCGCTCATGTGCTCATGGAATTCCCTTATGTAAATTTCTCCGACAGAACCTGTTGTCCTAAAAAACCTGAACAAAACAACATCTTGCCAAGTTGCTGCAAAAATTTCAGTTAAAATATCAGTATAAAGCGAGTCGTTTTCTATGTTTTGAATTTTTACGTTTGAATTTTTATACTTAGTCAAAATAAATTTCCGGCAAAGCGTTACAAAATCATTGCTATTCGCGGAAATATAAATTTGCAAATTGCTGTTCTGGCTTAGCTCCTGATAACGGTTTATAAGTGAATTTACATCCTTGTAATTCTGAACAGAATTTCGAATTGACTTTAAAAGCGCAAGGCCTTTTGCAATCTGCTTCTTTTCAAAATAGCAGCGTGCAAGATTGTATTCAATTTCAACTCTTATGTCAGAAGGCTCGTTTTCGTGCTTAAGTCCGATTTCATAATCCTGAACCGCAGAATTCAAATCATTTATTTTTGTATGAAAAATTCCAGCTCTAAGACAAGACCTTGCGCCATAAACAGGATCAGCTCTAAGATGCATAAAAATTTTTATAGCACGATCTCCGCGTCCTTCTTGAAACATTGCATCCGACATATTAAAAAGCGCTTCTTTGTTTGAAGGATCTTCATCCAAGGCTTTTTTAAAGAAAGAAAGACATTCGCGGTATTTCTTGGCAAAATAAAGGCTTTGTGCAAGTAAAAAATAAACACCGCTAGATTCAGGCTTCGCAAGGATAGCTTTTTTAAACAAAGGCACAGCTTTTTCATACAGCTTTTGGCTGAACATTGCCTTGCCAAGGTAAAAATTATTTTCAAAGCTGACAGAATTTATTTTGTATGCGCTCACTAAAGCCTGGACTGCTTCTGGATTTTTTCCAAGCTGAAGCGCGCTAATTCCAAGCCGCAAAAAACACTCGCCTAGATTAACAACTCCAGATTTTGAATCAAGTTTTGAAATGTCGTTATAAATCAAATATGCCTTGTCCCAAATTTGGCTCGAAAAATAAACATCGCCAAGCGGAATAAGTCCTGCCGGGTCATGCGGATTTTTCGCAAGTTTTTTATTCGCCTCTTTTATAATCTGAGCTTTATTCCTATTGCTAGTTTTTTTCTCTTTGGTGCTGCCGCCATTTTTTCCCATGAACAAAGTAAGAACTGCAACAAGAGCAATCATTATAACACCAGCAATAAGATATGACATATTCTAAAACCTTCCTTATCAAAGCAAAATTATTTGAGGGAATTTCAAAAGTTCTTATGAACCCAAAAATTCCCCCGTTTATTATTTATCGGAATTTTTTAACCTTACCAAAATTTAATTTTTTCGGCATTCCTGAACAAAATCTGCAATTCTATCCAAGGCAACTTTTATTTTATCAATAGCAGTTGCATAACAGCATCTTATGTGTCCTTCTCCGCCCGCTCCAAAAACGCTTCCTGGAACAACAGCAACATTATGCTTTTGAAAAAGCTTTGTAGCAAAGTCTTCGCTTGAAAGCCCTGTTGAAGAAATGTCCGGGAACATATAAAAAGCTCCAGAAGGCTCTGGAACAGGGAGTCCCATATCACAAAATGCCTTGTACATCAAATTTCTTCGCTGCTGATAGCTTACACGCATTTTTTCAACTTCAGACCAGCCGTTGCGCAAACCTTCCGTAGCCGCATACTGACTGAAAATTGGCGCGCAAATTGTATTGTATCCATGAAGCTTTACAATCTGAGCAAGAAGTTCAGCAGGAGCCGCAATATATCCAATTCGCCAGCCTGTCATTGCAAAAGATTTTGAAAATCCGTTAAGAATAATCGTGTAATCTTTCATTCCGGGGAAAGAGCCAATTGAGACATGTTCCGCTTCATCATAAGCAAGCTCGCAGTAAATTTCATCGCTTATAACCCAAAGCTGATGTTTTTTTACAATTTCCGCAATTTTTTCAAGTTCCTCTTTTGGAATCATTGTTCCAGTCGGATTGTTTGGAGAACAAATCATAACAGCTTTTGTTTTTGGAGTAAGTGCATTTTCAATTTGCTGCGCAGTCGGATAAAATCCATTTACGCTTGTATCAACAGGAACAACATTGACTTCGCAAAGACGCGCCAAAGGAACATAATTTACATAGCAAGGCTGGCATACAATAATTTCATCTCCGGGATTAAGAATTGCACGCAAAGAAGCATCAACGCCTTCACTTGCTCCAACCGTTATAAGAATTTCTTTCTGCGGATTATAATGCATATTGTATTTTTGCATATATTTTGAAATTTCTTCACGCAGCTCAAGCAAGCCCCAGTTTGAAGTATAGCTTGTATGTCCTTTTTCAAGATGATAAAAAGCTTCCTCACGAATGCACCAAGGAGTTGGAAAATCAGGCTCTCCAACAGAAAGCGAAATTACATCGTCATGCCCAATCAGCATTTCAAAAAATTTTCGGATTCCGCTTGGTGGAGTCTGCACCATTGACGAACTGAATTTATCTTCTCTTGTATTCATTTAAGCCATTGCTCCTTCCCGGCTGTCGGAATTTTCTTCTATATAAACAATATCATTTTCTTTGTAAGTCTTTAAAATAAAATGGGTTTTTGTTGAGCGCACACCTTGAAGCGTAGAAAGTTTTCTTGCAACAAAAAGCGCCACTTCCTGCAAAGTTTCGCCTTCAATTATTACCTTTAAATCGTAGCCGCCGCTCATAAGATAAAGAGATTTTACCTGCGGAAACCTGTAAATTCTGTCAGCAATTCCATCAAATCCATGCTCGCGTTCTGGTGTAACTTGAATTTCAATTTCTGCGCAGACTTTTTCTTTTGCCTTGGAATCTTTTTCAGGATTTATAATTGCGGCATATTTCATAATAACGCCGTCATTTTCAAGTTGCTGGATAATTGACTTGACTTCTTCAACTGATTTTTTTGTCATCGCGGAAATATCTTCTACAGAAATACGCGCATTATCACGCAGCAAATTTAAAATTTCTTCTGTGCTGTCCATTTTTAACCTTCTATAAAATTAAAATTCTAAATTAGTCCTTTCGTGCTTGGAATTTCTCCGTTGCGTCTTGAATCAATTTCCACCGCCTGACGAATTGCCCGGGCTGCTGCTTTAAAAAGTCCTTCGATTTTATGATGATCGCTTCTTCCGCGGATTGTATCAAGATGCAAATTGCACTTTGCGCCGTTTACAAATCCCTGCCAAAAATCCTCAAAGCAATCAGTTTGAAACGAAGAAGATTTTTCGTCCTGTCCAATTGAAACAAGCGGAATATTGGAAAGAGCCGCATTTACAACGCAAAACGGACGTCCGCCAAAATCAACAGCAGCCTGCAAAAGACTTTCATCCATAGGATAAATTGAAAATCCGCTTCTATAAATTCCTGCGCAGTTTCCCAAAGCAGAAGCAAAGCATTGTCCAAGAACAATTCCTGTGTCTTCTATAAGATGATGCTGGTCAACTTCCAAATCGCCTTTTAATTCTCCGCTCAAATCAAAAAGTCCATGCTTGCAAAAAGAATTCAGCATGTGACCAAAAAAGCCTATTGGATTTTTTACAGAGCATTTTCCAGTTCCGTCAAGATTTAAAGAAAGTTCTATTTGTGTTTCGCCAGTTATGCGTTTTATGCTTGCAGTTCTTTCCATTTGAAAAATTCCTTACGACATGACTTTTCTAAGTTCATATTCCAAAATGTCTGTGGCTCCAAATTCTTTGAGCTTTGGAAGAAGAACTGGAACTTCACTTTTTTTAACAGCGGTTTTTACAGCATATCCTGAATCGCCAAAAAGCGGACTTACAGTCGGGCTTCTCATAGACGGAATTGCCTTTACAAGCGTGTCAAATTTTTCCTTGGAAACATTCATCTCAAGCATAACACGGTCGCGCGCATCAAGAACCGCAGAAAAAAGCATTTTGAGTTCAAGAATTTTTTGTTTTTTTTCTGAATCAGCCATCGCCTCTTTTGACGCATACATTCTTGTAGAACTTTCCATGAGAGTGTCCACAATTTTTAAACGGTTCGCCTTCAAAGAAGAGCCTGTGCTTGTATTGTCAATAAGAATCTGCGCAATTGAATCTTCTGTGTTTTGAACAAATCCTTCGCTTGTTCCCCAAGTACGGAAAATTGTTCCGTTGATTTTTTTTGCTTCAACCCATTTTTTGCTTAGATTCTGGTATTCAGTTGCAATTGTAACATTTTTCTTTGCAAGCTCTTCATAGTCAAAATCTTCTGGAATTGCAGCAACAACACGAACAGGATCAAATCCCAAATCCATTATTTCAACAAGTGAATCTTCGACGCCATTTTCAAAAACCCAGTCTTTCCCGGAAAAAGCAATGTCAGCTTTATTTGCCGCAAGAAGAACACTCGCAATCTGCGGCTTTACAACTTGAAATGCAAGGTCTTTTTGATTTGTTATAGGAAAATATGTTCTGTCTGGAAGCTTTAAAGAAATTCCAACATCGCTTAAAAGCTCATATACAGATTCGTAAATTCTTCCTTTTGCCAATAAAATTTTTAATTTTTCCATAATATACAATTATAAATTGAAGTTGCCTCTAAATTCAAGTTGCAGAACAAACATAAAAACTAGCGGCGCTCAACAGTTCCGTCAGATTTTGCAATAAAAACTTCTGGCTTTATCTTTGTAAAAAATCCGCATTCAACAACGCCGATTATTCTGTCGATTTTTTCTTCCATTTCCTGTGGATTAACAGGAGATTTCCATTTGCAGTCCAAGATAAGATTTCCGTTGTCTGTGATTACAGGACCGGCTTTTTTTACGCCTTCACGCAGAACACATTCCGCACCAAGTTTTTCCAAGGCTTTAATTACAGGAACTCGGGCTTCAGCTATAATTTCAACAGGAAGCGCAAAACCAGTTCCAAGGCTTTTTACATCTTTTGAGGAATCCGCAACAATAGCAAACCTTGCTGAATTATATGCAATGATTTTTTCACGGAGCAATGCCGCGCCGCCGCCTTTTATAAGATTGTTGTCAGGATCAATTTCGTCTGCACCGTCAATTGCAAGGTCAAGACTTCCATTTATTGCTTTGTCGTTCAATGTGTAAACTGGAATTCCAAGTTCTTCACAAGCCAATGTAGTCTGAAAACTTGTTGCAACGGCCTTTATGTCTTTTAAAGTTCCGTCTTCAATTCTCTGTGCAAGTCTTTTTACAGCCGGCATTGCAGTAGAGCCGGTTCCAAGTCCGATTTTCATTCCGCTGAAAATTTTCCCTTCTTTGATTAAAGAATCAACTGCGGTTGTTGCAGCTAAAATTTTTTGTTCGTCTTTAGAAATACACATCAGTATTCAACTCCTGTATACAATTCAAATTGCCTATATCCCTGATAAAGAAGCATGCTGAATCCATTGCAGATTTTGCAACCAGCCTCTCTTGCGCGCACCATTATCGGAGTGGCTTTCGGCATATAAATTATGTCAAACAAAGCTTCCTTTCCATTGAAGTCATAAAAATAAAGCGGATCATTTTCAGGATTAGAAAGTTCTTCGCAATGCATTCCTTTTGAGGTGGTCTGAATAATCACGTCTGAATATTTTCTAATCGTAGAAACTGATTCAAAATTCAGTGGAGCATATTTAAAATCGTATTTTTCAGCAAGTTCTTTTGCCTTTGACAAAGTACGATTAAAAATACAGGCTTTTCCGCCGGAATTATAAACAGCATACGCAACTGCTTTTGCAGCTCCGCCCGCTCCAATTATAGAAATTTTTTTATGCTTTAAATTTTTTAAATTCAGAAATTCAAGCAGCGCTTTTAAAAAACCTTCCGCATCTGTGTTGTACGCAAGCCATTTCCCATCTTTTTTTATCAGCGTATTGCTTGAACCAATTTCAAGCGCGGCATTGTCCACAAAATCAGCCCTTGCAAGAGCTGCTTCTTTATGCGGAACAGTTACAGAAAGTCCCTGCACTCCAACTTGCTCAGAAAAATCAATCGCCTGCTCAAATTTTTCAGCAGGAAAAGGAATATAAACAGCATTCATTCCGTGGCGGCAATAACCTGTATTATGAAGCTCAGGACTTGAAGTGCCAGAAAGAGGCCAGCCGGTAATTCCAAAGATTTTAGTTGCTTCATTTATAGATTTTGTTCTGTAAAGTCCGCCGAGTTTTACAGCATCCAAGTGAGCAATATTTGACGTATTTTGAATGGATTCCGGCGCGGAAGTGTATGTCAAAAAGTTTTTCAGTTTTGCACCAAGAACTCTAGTCGGAATTCCCATCGTGCCCATCGCAAGCAAAATATGATTGTTACCAGAAATTTTAGAAGCCTGCTCAAAAAGATTTGTAACATCATCAAGAGTGTGAGGCATAAATGCAATCTTTGGAATTTCAAGTCCGGAAGGATTCAGTTCTTTTAGCCGCTCCAAAATATTTCTTACGGGATTTTTCATATCATGGAAACTTCGGATTACTTTTGTCTCAAAGGCAAGAGTCGCATCTTCAAGGCTTGAAATATGAAAATCTTCCTCAAAATCAACATAGGCAAAATTTTTAGTTTTATCCTCATCGGCAAAAGAAAGCGCACGGGCAAAAAGAATTGTGCGGGCAGATTCTCCTTCTACAAATTTTCCGCCATCAATTTCACGCCTGATTGTCAAAATGCACGGCAAGCCAGCCATTGACGGAAACCGCCTTGCATAAAGCCGCTCATCTTGATTTAAAAAATCAACACGCAGCTCCGCCATGTCAACATAACTTCTATATTTGTTAAGAAGCTCCAAGTCTTCTGCAAGAGTTTTTTCAGTCAGCGTAAGACAAACTTTTGGCGATTCCATTTCAAGACTCCTTTGCAATTAAATTTAAAAATGAAGCTGAACTTCTGATTTTTTTTACTTTTGAAATCAAAGCAATTGAAACTTCGTATTCTTCAACTGAATTTGTTTCAGGATTTTTGCAAACTAAAAAAAGAATTTGATTTTTTACAACAGCTCTTGGAACGCCTATTAAAATTTCTTTTGTTGTAGACATTTCAAGTTCAACCAAATCTTCATTCTGAAGTGCGCTTTCCAAAACTCTGAGCTTTCCTGTAAAATTCATTCCGCTCGCCTCGGTAAGTTCAAACTTAACACTTTCAGGCCTAAGCTGATCCGAAGACAAAACCACGCGCCGTTTTATTCGATCCACAAGCCCTTCTTTTTGCTCTGCGGAAGCTGAAATATTTTCAAGTTGATTTTTAAAATCCTCAAGAATTTTAGAAACTTCTTTTTTTGAGCCAAGAGCCATAGAATTTTCTGTGGACAAAATTTCTGAAGAACAAGATAAAATTTTAGAATCAAAATCAATTTCCGGAAAACCCAAAGCAGGCGCAGTTTTTTTTGCGGATTTTACATTTCCAACAAAATCAAGCCCAAGACGCGCAACACAATTTTTTGCCTGCTCATCGGATGAAAAATTCATCAAAAAAATTCCAGGCGACAAAATTTCAATAATATACGATGAAAGTTTTTTTTCAATTACAATAGAATTTTCAGGGCGAATTTTTAAAACATAACCTTTATAAAGCGCAGCCGAATCATAAGAATCTGCCCATTCATCAAGCGAAACCAAAAGATTCTGCGGAATTTCGTAATGCGAATATTTTTTTAAAATTGCGGAAATCTGCTCTCTCGTCATTTCAAAATCAAAAGCTTTTAAAACAGACTGTCGCGTAATTTCAAAAACAGCAGCTGTGTCGCATTTTTTTGGACAAAGAAATTTTATAAGCGGAACAAGCTCCGAAAGCAAAAATCCCGGCAAAACTGTAACTGAAAAACCTGCATCAATGCTCAAAGAACCTTGCGATTTTTTTTCTTCAAAAATCTGATTCACACAAATAAATTCATTTTCACCTTCAGAAACTGAATCGACAATTCCAAGTTCAATCGCGCAGTCAAGCATCGCATCTAAAAAATTTGAATCAACACAAGAATTTTCTGCAGAAGCTCCAAACGCAACAATTCTTGAAAAACGGCTAAAAGAATTTTCGGAGTAACGAGAATTTTTATCTTTTAGCAAAAAAGCAATCTGAAGAATTTTCTGTCTTGTGTAAACTTCTTGCTTCAAAAATGAAAGCGTCTTGAAAAAAATTTCCGCGCTAGACAAAATCATGCTTCTTGAAAACGAACCTGTACAAGCGGCGCAAATATATGCAGATTGATTTCCAAAAGTCAAATTTGAAAAAAGCTCAAGTTTCTGCCAGTCAACAAAAAATCCTTTTCCTTCAGAATCTTCCTGAACAAGATGAAGATTTTTGAGGGCTTTAAAAAGTGTTTCAAAAAATTCCTTGTTGAAATTCTCCTGAAAAATTTCCGCCAAATCAGAAGCCGCTTTCTTTTTCAGCTCTCCGTTGTTTTTGCAAATATCAGGATGGCTTGAAATATAACAGATAAAAACTGCAAGAAGTTCAGAAGAAATTTTTAGCCGACGTTCAGGAAATTTTTTTGCGTTTTCTGGACTTATCAAATTTTGCAAATTCAACAAGCCGCTCAAATCATCTTCAAGATACGGATTTATTTTTATTAAGTTTTTTTCAGAATTTTTCCCACGGACAGAAAAAATCAAAAGACGTTCTTCAAGGCTTGCAACTGCGCTGTAAAATTCTCCTTGCTGAATTGAAGACGAAAAAAATTTTTCAAGTTTTTCAACATCAGGCTCGTTCAAAAATTTTATCGCCGTAAGAATTTTTATATCAGTGCTGTCAAGAAATTTTACAATTGATTCCCGGGTTTCTTTTTTGCGCAGAAAAGCTCCGATTTCTTCCGCCAGCTTTTGTTTGTTATAAGGAGTTTTTACTTCGCCAAGATAAATTCTGACTAACTCGAAAAAAAATTTGTCCGGCAAAGTACAAAAACTTTCTCGCCATTGAATTATCTTTTGAACTTTTGCATCTAAATTCATTGGCCACATCCTTCAATTTGAATCGGAACTTCAAGCTCGTCAAAACTATTTTCATTTTCGTAGCGGACAATTCTATACGAATATCCTTGCTCGGCTAAAAATTTTTGACGGTTGCTTCCAAAATCTTCTTCAACTGTTCCACGCGTAATCAAAGTAAAAAATCTTGAGGTTCTTTCTTTTGGGCGAAGAATCCTTCCAAGCCGCTGAGCCTCTTCCTGTCTTGAACCGAAAGTTCCGCTCACTTGAATAGCCATGCTTGCATCCGGCAAATCAATTGCAAAATTCGCAACCTTGCTGACAACAAGCACACGGATTTTTCCGTTTCGAAAATCATCATAAATTATATCACGTTCGGAATTTTTTGTTTTTCCAGTAATAATTGGAACATTTAAAAGATTGGCAATAATTTCAAGATGAGTTAAAAATTGCCCGATTATAAGGATTTTGTCATCCTTAAATTTTTCAACAAGTTCCTGAACAATTTTATTCTTCAAAGGATTTTCACTTGCAATTCTGTGCTTTTCTCTGTTTCCCGCAACTGCATATTCAATTTCTTTATTTTCCGGAAGCCCAAGACGAACTTCAATGCATTCTGCCTTTGCAATCCACTTTGCCTTTTCAAGCTCCTTCCAAGGAACATCATATCTTTTAGGACCAACCAAAGAAAAAACGTGGCCTTCACAACCATCTTCACGCACAAGAGTCGCAGTCAGCCCGACACGCCGCACAGCCTGAAGTTCTGCCGCAACTCTAAAAACAGGAGCCGGAATCATGTGAACTTCATCGTAAATAACAAGCCCCCAGTTGTTCTGCCTGAAAAGTGAAAAATGCGGATACGGACCATTTTTGTCAGGACGCCAAGTAAGAATCTGATAAGTGGCAACCGTTACAGGTTTTATAGTTTTATTTTCGCCAGTGTATTCAGCAATCTGGCCCGCATCCAAATCAGTTTTATCAATAAGCTCATCTATCCACTGATGAACAGCTGTAATATTTGTAGTTATAATAAGCGTATTGGTCTTTAAAAGGCTCATTATTTCCATGCCGACAATTGTTTTTCCTGCACCGCAAGGAAGCACAATAGTGCCGAATCCTGTTCCCGGTCCTTTATTCCCAACAAGCGCATTTGCCGCAGCTTTTTGATATTCACGGATTGAAAAAGGCCGTCCGCTCAAAGTTGTTTTCCGCAGATTTATTTCAAGAGGCGAACCATCTTGCAGCGGAACATCATCTTTTACAGGCCAGCCAATCTTTAAAAGATTCTGCTTAACAATTCCGCGGTCTGTAAGCAAAAGTTTAAAGCAAAAATTCTTCTCTTTTTCTGAAAGTCCTGCAGAAAATTCTTTTGCGCATTCACACGGAACAAGAAATTTTCTGGCAAAGGCATTAGCTTCAATCTGCTTAAAAACATGCGGAGAATTTGAAACAAGATAAAGATATTCTTCCTTTATTCCGTCAGAATTTTCAACGGAAGGACCTTGAACCAGCCTGAGTTTTCCAAAACGCCCGGAAGTTTCTTCAATCCAAACAACAACGCTCTGCGGAATTTCATAACGGGAAAATTTTTTTAAAGTTTCAACTGCCTGCTCGCCTGTAAACCCTGCGCTTTCAGCATTCCACAATGAAAGAGATGAAATTTGATATGTATGCAAATGTTCAGGAGAGCGCACAAGTTCCGCAAAAGGAATCAAGGCCGCCCTGCATTCTTCGGCAAGAGGCGCATGGACATCAAGCAAAAGAGTTCTGTCAGACTGAACAATTAAAGGATTTTCGCTTTCAGGCATATCAGCGTATTATATAATGAATCAGCAAGGCTTACAATATTTTACGACAGAGCGTATAAAAAAACCGGTCTGCCAACGACAAACCGGTTTTTTGAGGAGAGTCTATCTATGAAAAACAACAAGAGTTTTCCGACATTTTTTATTTTAAGCCCGGAATTTAAATTTGTCAAATTTTTGTTGACAAAATAAATTTATTATAATAATATCATTATTGTAATAAATACAAATTTATAAATAATCAAGTGTAAGGAACTTAGGAGGTTATTATGAAAAAATGGGTTTGCAAAGTATGCGGATATGTTCACACAGGAGACAATGCGCCAGAAGAGTGTCCAGTTTGCCATGCAAAAAATGCTTTCAATGAAATGGTTGAAACAAAAGGATTTGCATGCGAACATCAGGTTGGTTCTGCAAAAGGCTTGGATGAAGAAGTTGTAAAAGGACTTCGTGAAAATTTCGCCGGTGAATGCTCGGAAGTTGGAATGTACCTTGCGATGTCCCGTCAGGCAGATCGCGAAGGCTACCCGGAAATTGCAGAGGCATACAAACGCTATGCTTTTGAAGAAGCCGAACACGCAGCAAAATTCGCAGAACTCCTTGGGGAAGTTCTTACTGATTCAACAAAGAAAAATGTTCAGATGAGAGCAGACGCGGAAGCAGGAGCTTGCGAAGGAAAACTTCAGCTTGCAAAACGCGCAAAAGAACTTGGCTACGATGCAATTCACGATACTGTGCATGAAATGGCAAAAGATGAAGCGCGCCACGGAGCAGGATTCAAAGGAATAATGCAGCGTTATTTCAGCAAGTAAATTAAAAAAACACTGTGCTTTGAAAACATTTTCATTGCATGGTGTTTTTAAATTCCAAAAAGTTTCAAGAGAAAAAATGAACCACGAACAAATCGCAGCAAAACTAGAAGAAAAAAATATCCGCCCTTCAATTCAAAGAATGGCAATTTATAAATTTCTTGCGGAACATCCAGTTCACCCGACCGTTGACACAATTTACACTGCACTTTCTCCGCAAATGCCAACTTTATCGCGCACAACTGTCTACAATACGCTTAAGCAGTTTTCTGAATGCGGACTTGTGCAGACAATTACAATTGAAGATGGCGAGCTTAGATACGATGCGGACACTTCAAATCATCTGCATTTTAAATGTGTAAAATGCGGAAAAATTTTTGATATTTTTAAACCAGTCGAGCTTCCATCGCAATTTTTACAAGACGGATTTAAAGCAGAAAAAATTCAAACCAATATCTGGGGAATTTGCAAAGACTGCTCTTAATTCTACTGAAAAAGAATCAGTCCTTCCGGATTCATTGCTCTGTAACGAATCCGGCATTCAACAACAGCAATCAAAACTACAACAAGTGAAAACCAAAAGAACATGCTGTCCATTTTAAATCCCGCAAAATAATTGTAGATTCCGTGCAGCAAAACCGCCAGAACAAACGGATAAATTTTAAAGCTTCTATTCTTTAGATTGAAAACAAAAAGCCCCGAAAGTCCTGCGCAACAAGAATGAATAACAACCGCAGTCAAAAGTCTAAGTTCAAGATTTTTAATTCCAGATGCAATATAAATCAAAGTTTCAAAGCAGCCAAGCGAAAGTCCGCTCAAAACGGCGCAGGCAAAAAAAACTTTCATCGACATTTTTTTTGACGGAAAAAGAAAAAACACCGCCATTTTTATAGTTTCTTCAACAACGCCGTTTACAAGAATGCTTTTTATCAAAACGGAAAAAAGAGAATGCACGTTAACCAGCCTGAAAACTTCCAAAAAAAACTGAATTGCCACAATCGGAACAACAGCAAAAAGTCCGCAGAAAACAGCAATAAATCCAAAGCTAAGCTTGAATTCTTTTATAAGAACAACCATGCAAGCCAATGCCGCCAAAACAGGAATTGTGCAAATTAAAAACGGTGGAATCAAACCTATAAAATTCATTTTATTTTTTCTCCGCCCTAAACTGCTCTATTACAAACTGAACCGTTCCGCGCATTTCATCAAGATTTTCCTGATTAAGAATTCCAAGCCGGAAAATTGAAGTTTCCAAAAGACAGTAAAGCAAGCTGTTTATTTCCTTTATGGGAAGATTTTTTATTTCACCTTTTTTTTGTCCGCGGATTAAAACCATATTCATCAAATGCTGAATTCTGATAACGCGCCTTGTTACACGGTCGTTTATATCCACGCCGCTTTTTTCAAGCTGCATAAGATACATTTTTAAAACACGGAAAAACGCCCGGTTGCTTTCCGCAATGTCGATTATGCACAAAAAAATCTGCTTAAGGCATTCTATGGAATCAATCTGGCTGTTTTTTATAATTCCAATAAGTTCCTGCTCAACATCGTTTGTAAGCTGCTTTATGCTCCATAAAAAAATTTCACGCTTATTTTTAAAATATATATAAAGAGTTGTACGAGTAATTCCGCATTTGTCTGCGATTTTCTGGTAAGTAACATCTTCGTATCCATCTTCTATAAAAAGCTGAAATGACTTTTCAAGAATTTCCCTTTTGCGCTTTTCGTGCTCAACAACAATCGCCATATTTTACCTGTAAATATAAAAAGAAGTGTCCAAATTTCCAGCTTTTAAAGGCTTTACCGCGGAAGCTTTTTTTCCAAGACAGTTTTCAAAAGATTTTTGACTTGTAATAATTCCCATCTGCCAGTTTTCAAAATTTGAAATCAAGCTGCCCATTTTTCTATAAAGGTTTTCGGCCTGAATCTCATCGCCCAAACGCTCGCCATAAGGAGGATTGCAAAGTATAAGTCCATTTTCAAATTCTGAATGCAAAGCTTCAAAATCACTTACAAAAAATTCAGGACGTTCAATGCGCATATCGCTTCCAATCAGCTGCAAGGCTCTTCCTGCCATTGTGCAAGCGTGTTCCGCATTCATTTTTGCACGGTCAATTGCAAACGGATCTATGTCGCTTCCGGCAATATGGCATTCAACATCTGTGCGGATTTTTGCAGCTTCCTCTTTTTTTATTTCAAGAGCGCGGGAAGCATCACATATAGAAAGATTTTCATAGGCAAAATTTCTTCCAAGACCTGGAGCAACGTTGTGAGCATAAAGAACCGCTTCAATTGCAATTGTTCCGCTGCCGCAAAAAGGATCATGCAAAGGAGTTTTTCTGCGCCACATCATTTCCTGCAAGAGAACCGCTGCTGTTGTTTCACGCAATGGAGCTGCGCCTCCTTCAGTTCTGTATCCGCGCTTATGCAAAGACTGCCCGCTCGTATCAAGCAAAATCACAGCTTCGTCCCGTTCCATATAAACACGCACATCCGCCTGATTTCCAGATTCCGGCAAAGAATTCATGCGCCAGACATCTCCAAGCTTTGTATAAATCGCCTTTTGAATCATTCCCTGAATTGTATGCTCGCTGTTAATCCGGCTTTTATAAACACGGACTTTATCCACAACAACACGCACATCCTTTCTAAAAAAATCCTGCCAGTCAATTCTATAGCAGCCTTCAAAAAGAGAATCGAAGTTGTCAGCTTTATAACGAGCCATCTGAAGATAAACTCTGTCGCTCGTCCTAAGACAAAAATTTGAGCGGTACAAAGCATCGTTGTCGCCTAAAAACGAAACACGACCCGGAGCGTTTCCTGCAAGAGTATAGCCCAAATGTTTTATTTCATTTCCAAGAATTTTTTCTGCGCCAACTGCGCAAAGAGCAACAAAAGTATTCATAAATGACATTTTAACATTTTATGTTCACTTACACAAGAAAACATACAGATTGAATTTTTATCCACGGATGATTCTGGCACGGACACAGAAAACTACAGGGAATTTTAGAGTGTTTATTTTAGTCCAGCCATATCAAAATGCCTTCACTTTTTCTGCGAATTCCTTTCTGCCGCTTGTTTCGGTCTTTTCGTATATGTGGGTCAGGTGCTTTTTTACGGTCGCAAGGGAAATAAAGAGAGTTTCTGCAAGCTGAATATTTGAAAGTCCGCCTAGAACAAGATAGCCGATTTCACTTTCTCGCCGGGAAAGTCCGTTTCTAGCCGCAAATTCAAGGTACTTTTCTTTGGAAGGAATTTTTTTCTGCCCCTGCCCACAAGATTCCACTTTGCTTTCTTTATTGTCTTTCAGCCTGAAAATCAAAAAAAGCATCGCAAGAACTGCAAAAAACGAAATCAAGCTTCCAAAAGAGGATAAAAGCCTAAGCTTTTCGTCTGCAATTCCCGCCGCCTGGACAAAAATCGTAAGTGTAACCGAAAACGCATACAAAGCCAGACACAGAAGAAACACCCCTTTTTTCATCGCCCCGCCCCTATTCCTCGTCAAGGTTCATCGCGTCAATAAGAGCAGTCCGAACATTCGCATCCAAAGGAATAAGAATGAACTCAAGAGCCGCCGTGTAGAATGCCGAAATACAGACCACCGCAAGATTCTTTCCCAGCATGGAAAAATCTGAAACAAACGAAAGGCACACAATAAGCGCGATAAACACGCTGAAAAATCCGCCGATAAGAACAAACCGCTGCATCATTGAGACAGCCTTTTCACTGCGTTTGAGAAGAGCCACGCTAAAGTCCTTTTTTCCGGCTGAAAAAGCGCGCATAAAGTCGCCCCACATTCCGCTGCACACCATAGGCGGAACAGAAAAAAGCAGAAGAAACACAAGCGACGGCAAGTCCACGAACATAGGAACAAGCGACAAGTCCCCCTTTATCAGAAAAATCGACAAAACAAGAGAGCAAACCATGACAAGAAGCTCCACGCATACCACAAAACCGACATTCATTTTCTTTTTCATAAAAACCTCCGCTAGATTTTTGCAGACGGAAACACTGCCGCCTGTGTTAATAAAAAATCTACCACCGAAAATCCAGTTTGCATATTATACTTTTGCACTTTTCAGGTGGAATTTTTGGATTTCTACAGACACAAAAACTTTAACGACCTTCCCAACACGATTTCATCTCATTCAAAAACTTTTACACGTTTCCCAACGCAATTTTTAGTCATTCGAAAACTTTAACGACTTGCCCAGCGCAATTTCAGCTCGTTCGGAAACTTTAACGACCTTCCCGACACAATTTCTACTCATTCGAAAAACTTTATGCCTTGCCCAATGCAATTTCTGCCCGTTCGAAAATTTTTATTCGCTGCCCAAGCTGTTTTCGGCTTATAAAATT
>NZ_DBKJ01000132.1:0-4753 GCF_002297325.1 Treponema sp. UBA753
TCCAAGCGTTGTAACAACTTGGTATTGTACGGAAGAGGATGATGGTTCTGTTGTTACAGAAACACTTTACTTCTATGATGACAGCACATTTAAAGATGTAAATTCTTCTGAAGGCATAAATATAACTGTTGCAACTGGAACATATACTGGTGATACAACAAAAGATGGAAATGTTGTAATAACAATAAAGAAAATTGTAAAAGGCGCACTTGAAGACTCTGAATCAATGGAGCTTGTTGATGTTCCGTCAGAATATGCTTCAAAACTTGTTATTAAAGCTACAATTAATGGAAATACATTGACTGCTGTAACGGATGATGAGACTAGTTATTATATTAAAAAATAACTTTTTCTTCACTGAATAATTTTTAGGCTGTCAGTTCTTGGAATGCGCTTCAAGCAATTGGCAGCCTTTTTTGTCTTTAAAATTTTCTATTGTAAAACCCCAATATTCATGTTACTATAAAAAGATACATACACTTTTTAATCTTTTTGAGGTTTTTCGCAATGTCCAAAAAAATGATAATGGGAAACGAGGCGATTGCCTTGGGCGCAATTTGTGCCGGGGTAAATGTAATTTCCGGCTATCCGGGAACGCCTTCATCAGAGATAATAGAATTTGCGGCAAAATATATAAAGCAGACTGGCGCTTACATAGAATGGTCGGTCAACGAAAAAGCGGCTCTTGAAGTTGCGGCTGGAGCTTCTTATTGCGGCGCGCGCACTTTGGTCACAATGAAGCAAGTTGGACTGAATGTTGCCGGCGACCCTGCAATGTGTCTTTCCTACGTTGGCGTAAAAGGCGGAATGGTAATTGTAAGCGCGGACGATCCGGGACCAATCAGCTCGCAGACAGAACAAGACACAAGAATGTATGGTGCGTTTTCAAAGATTCCAGTTTTTGATCCAAGCTCGCCGGAAGAAGCATTTGAGATGATTCAGCAGGCATTTGAATTTTCTGAAAGATACAATACGCCGGTATTGCTTCGCCCTACAACGAGAGTTGACCACGGATACGCAAGCATGGAAATTCCGGAGCTTCCAAAGGCAAAAAAAATTAAAGGATTTGAAAAGGACACAAGCCGCTGGGTAATTTTTCCACGCACATCTTTTTTGAACCACAAGCGGATTTTTGAACGCAACGAATTTATTCTTCCGTCTGAATTTTCAAAAAGCAAATTTGATTTTATAGAAAACAAAATTCCGGGCAGCAAAAAAGGAATCGTTGCAAGCGGCGTGAGCTATTGTTATGCGAAGGAAGCTTTGGAAATTCTTGGCGAAAAAAATATTCCTGTTTTAAAAATCGGAACGCCTTATCCTTTTCCGTCTGAGCTTGCAAAAAATTTTTTAACGGACGCAGAAGAAGTTCTTGTAATTGAAGAGCTTGACCCGGTTATTGAAAACGAGCTTTTAAAGCTGTGCGGAAAAAATCATCTTGAAAATAAAATTCACGGAAAACTCACAAAAGAAATTCCAGAAGCCGGAGAATATTCTGTAGAAATTGCAAAGCAGGCGATTGCAAAATTTCTTGGACTTGAACTTTCAGAAAATAAAATTGAGCTTCCTCCTCTTCCTGTGCGTCCTCCTGTTCTTTGCGCAGGCTGTCCTCACCGTGCGAGTTTTTATGCGGTAAAGCAGGCGATGAAAGGCGAGAAGACTGTCTACTGCGGCGACATCGGATGCTACACTTTGGGAAATGCCAAGCCGCTTGATATGTGCGACACTTGCCTTTGCATGGGCGCGGACATAACCATGGCGCAGGGATTCTTTCATGCGGAAAACGACAGGCACTGTTTTTCGTTCATCGGCGATTCAACTTTCTTTGCTTCTGGAATCACAGGCGTTGTGAATGCGGTCTACAATCAAGCTCGCCAGACAATCTGCATTCTGGACAATTCCACAACTGCAATGACAGGACATCAGCCTCATCCCGGAACAGGCGTTACGATGATGGGCGAAATCACGGAAAAAATCAGCATAGAAAAAATCCTCAAGGCGGTCGGAGTTGAGCCTGTCGTTACGGTGAATCCGTTCAACTTGGAAGAAAGCATTGCGGCAGTAAAAGAATGCGATTCGCACAAAGGAGTCAGCGCGGTGATTTTCAAGTCTCCGTGTATCGCACTTTTGCGCAAGGAAGAATTCAAGGAATTTAGAAAGCCTGCTCTTTACGTTGAAAATGAAAAATGCGTCGGCTGCAAAAAATGCATAAACGAAATTGGCTGTCCAGCTCTAGGCATGAACGGCAAAAAAGCCCAGATTGACTCTTCGCTATGTACGGGTTGTTCGTTGTGCTCGCAGATTTGTCCGGTGAATGCGATTGCTTCAAAAAATTAAAGGCGGAAAAAATGAGTGTGAATATTTTGATATGCGGAATCGGCGGGCAGGGAACTGTTCTTGCCGCTAAACTTTTGGATCAGGCGGCTCTTCTTTGCGGGCTTACGGTTCACTCTGCGGAAACAATCGGAATGGCTCAGCGCGGCGGTTCAGTCGTAAGCCACGTTAGAATCGGAGAAAACTGCTGGTCGCCCCTCATTCCACTTGGTCAGGCGGACATGATTATTTCTTTTGAAATGACAGAAGCTGTAAGAAACATTCAGTATTTAAAACGCGGCGGAACAATCGTTGTGAATAAAAAAGTTACGTTGTCTTCAGCTTGCGCCGGAAAAGAAAATTCAACTGATGAAAATACTCTTTTGGAATTTCTGAATAAAAATTGTAACTCTGTTTGCGTTGTTGATTCAGAAAAAATTTGTTGTGAGCTTGGCACTTCAAAAGTTGTAAACACAATTCTTTTGGGCGCGGCGGCTTCACGCGGAATAAACGGAATCAGCATAGAAAAAATAAAAGAAGCTTTAAGAACAACGGTAAAACCTGCGTTGGTTGACATTAACATAAAGGCATTGGAAAAAGGCTTTGGAGGAAAAATATGAAATTGAATGAAAAGCAGCTTGCTCAAGTTGACAAGCAGATTAAGCGTCTTATTGCAGGCGACAGTTACTACGGAAAAATTTTGAAAGAGAAAAAAATTACCGGCGTTTCAAGTCAGGAAGAATTTGAATCCCTTCCGTTTTCTAGCAAGGACGATTTGCGCAACGCATATCCGCTTGGAATTCAGGCTGTGCCGGATGAAGAAATTGTTAGAATCCATTCATCGTCAGGAACAACAGGAAAGCCGGTTATAATTCCGTACACTGCAAAAGATGTTGACGACTGGGCGATTATGTTTGCGCGCTGCTACGAAACTGCCGGAATCACAAAAAAAGACAGAATCCAGATTACGCCGGGCTACGGACTTTGGACAGCGGGAATCGGATTTCAGGCTGGATGCGAAAAACTTGGCGCAATGGCAATTCCGATGGGACCGGGCAACACAGAAAAACAGCTTCAGATGATGCAGGATTTAAAATCAACTGTAATCACGGCGACTTCTTCTTACGCTCTTTTGCTTGCGGAGGAAATCAATAAGCGTGGACTCAAAGACAAAATTTGTTTGAAGAAAGGCGTGTTCGGTTCTGAACGCTGGTCAAAAAAAATGCGCAAGTATATCAAAGACGAGCTTGGAATTGAGCTTTACGACATTTACGGACTTACAGAAATTTACGGACCGGGAATCGGAATCAACTGCGAAAAAGAAAGCGGCATTCATTATTGGGACGATTACATTTATATAGAAATAATCGATCCGAAAACTGGAAAAATTTTGCCGGACGGAGAAGAAGGCGAAATCGTAATTACAACTCTCGTAAAGGAAGGAGCACCGCTTTTAAGGTTCAGAACGCACGACATTTCAAGAATTATTCCTGAAAAATGCAGCTGCGGAAGATGCTATCCGCGAATCGACATGATAAAGGGAAGAAGCGACGACATGTTTAAAGTTCACGGCGTAAATATGTTCCCAAGCCAAGTTGAAGAGTTACTGCAAAATGTTGACGGAGTTTCAAGCGAATATTCAATTGCAATTGCGCACGATGACGAAATCAACAAGGACATTATGATTCTTACTGCGGAAGCCGAGGGCAGAGTGAACTTTGACGAAACCGCAAAAAAAATCGGCGAAATGTTCAAGTCTAAAATCGGAGTAACTCCAAAAATTACAATTGTTCCGGTTGGTACTCTTCCACGCAGTGAAAAGAAAACAAAGCGCGTAACCGACTACCGCGACAACTGAAATAGAGTTTGCAACAAGTTGGATAAATTGGTAGAATAAAAAAATATTTACAAACAGAATTTTTTTGGAGAAACTATGAGCGATAAAAAAGATTTGTGTCCATGCGGTTCAGGAAAAGATTATGCTGAATGCTGCGAAAAAATTATAAAAGGCACAGAAAAAGCAAAAACTGCTGAAGCTCTTATGAGGGCGCGCTATACAGCTTATGTAAAGCATGAAATTGATTTTATTATCAACAGCTGCGAGAAAAGCGAAAAAATTGCAGAAATTGACCGCAAGGCAACTGAAGATTGGAGCAACAACAGCACTTGGCATGGCTTGAAAATTCTTCGTACAGAAAAAGGAACAGAAAACGACGACGAGGGCATTGTTGAATTTGAAGCTGAATACACTTCAAAAGGAATGCACGACATTCACCACGAAATCGGCGGCTTCAAAAAAGTAAACGGCGAATGGCTTTATAGCGAAGGCATGATGCGCCCAACAACAGTTGTAAGAGAAGGCAGAAAAATCGGCCGCAATGAACCATGCCCTTGTGGAAGCGGAAAAAAATATAAAAATTGCTGCGGCAAGAATTGACGCAGC
>NZ_DBKJ01000063.1:0-6565 GCF_002297325.1 Treponema sp. UBA753
ACCACAGGCTCAACGTGCTTGGTCACTTGAATCTTTCTTCCTATTCCGATGAGTACAAGTATTCGGGCAATGTCGGAATCTATGACTTGGTTCAGGCTTTGCAGTGGATAAAGTCAAACATTGCAAATTTTGGCGGCGACAAGAACAACATAACAATTTTTGGAGAAAGCGGCGGCGGAGCAAAAGTCCTTGCGCTTATGGAAAGCCCTTACGCAAACGGACTTTTCAGGCGCGGAATTGTTGAAAGCGGCGCGACCGAGACAATGGGCGTTCTTTGGACTCCAAAGGCGGCTGCTGAGCGCGTTACCGAGCTTACGCTTGAAAACCTCGGGCTTAAAAAAGACGAATTTGAAAAGCTCCAGAGCGTTCCTTATTCCGACCTTGTTCAGGCTTCCGACAAAGCTCTTGACCAGACAGGAAAAGAATTCAAGATTCCTGCGGCTCTTGGAGAAGGCTATTCTCTTTCATGGGAGCCTTACGTTGACGGCGACTTTATTCCCGACGACATCGCAGGCAAAAACGGATTTCCGAAGAACGGCGAAAAATACTCTCTTCTGATTGGCTCGAACCTGAACGAATGGGAAACAATGCAGAAAATGGGCGACGCTTCATGGAACAGCGGAAGCAAAATCACGATGGGCGCGGACGAGACAAAATCTCTTCTTTCCCAAAAATACGGCGAAAAGGCGGATGAGGTTCTTGCGGCTTTCAAGACGGCATATCCTGAAAAGCAGGATTTTGAGGCGGCCTATGTTGACTCGCGCGTAATCAGAATTCCAATGCTAAAGATTATGAGGGCAAAGGCGCGGCAGAAATCCCCGGTGTACTCGTACATCTTTGCGCTTGACAGTCCGCTTTCAGTCCACACTGCGGAAATTCCGTTCGTGTTTGCAAACGCTGACATGGCTCTTGTAAAGACCACGGATTCCTCGGCGGCAAAAAAAGTTCAGGACGAAATGTCTGACGCATGGATTGCCTTCGCAAAAAACGGCGACCCTAGCACTGTTAATCTGAAGTGGGAAGCGTACACAAACGCCGGCGGCGCAACAATGATTTTTGACGAGAACACCCGCCTTGCTCGCAACCACGACAAAAAACTGATTCAGCTTTTAGCCCCTGAATACAGCTGGGAATAGAAGCGGACGTTGATGCAAAAACATTCGCGTTGAACCATAAAACTGGAGAAAGAAAATCAATGACTTTCTCCAGTTTTTTTATATGGGCGTTCCCTTCGCTCCGCTCGGGGCGGGCTTTTCGGGGTTACGCTATCGCTCCATTGCTACACTTCGCATTGCTCCGTTCCGCAACGGCTACGCCGCCCCTACAATCCCTAACGCAAAATTACTATGGAAGTTTTGTCAAAAATTGTGTATAGTAATTTTATAATTAATCATCAAAATACAATCATGAATGAAAAGTTGGTTCCTTTTCGTGAAGATGTCTGAAATACCTGTGTCATTAAAAACTGGAACTAGGTGGATAATATGGGAATAAATCTTGATAAGCCGCAATTATGGAAAGATGATATAAAATCATCTGTTGATTTGTATAATGCATGGTTTATGGAATTTGCTCCGAAAGCCTTTAGGGAGACTCGTGCATCCACTGCTAAGAGTGTTGAATTAGCATTGCAAAAAACAGAATATTTGAGGGATATTTCAGTGGTTGTTTTAGAAAAATATCCAGAGGTCTTGCCCATATTGAGAATGTCAACTTGTCCGCCTATTGCAAGAGACAGGTTGATAGGGCTGGCTGGTGTTTCAAAAACTCTTGTGCTAAATATGGAGAATAATGAAAGACCTCATATTTCTTCAAGAATGAAAAAATCTCAACTTTCCAATGACCTTCAGAAAATATCGGACATAATAACTAAAATGATTGATTCGGATATTTTTACATGGCTGCAGAATAGAAGACTGCCTGATGAAACAGAAATAATGCGTTCCTCAACAATAGTTGCTGACCGGCTATGCGGTGCTGTTGCTGACCCTATTATCAGAAATGCACAGGAAAAACGTCAGCTTGCGGCAATAGCTTCTTTTTTGGAAAAAAACGGATATAAGTTAGTAAAAGATAGAAGGCACTATAACGAAATGCCTCCCGGAACTTTTTCCTTTCATACAAATGTTCCTGTTTTCGTCTCAGAAAATGCTGGAGATAAAGTTAATATTCCTGTTGATGTTGTCGTTATGCCGGTATCTGCAAAAGAGGGGGATATTCCATTGTTTATTGAAGCTAAATCGGCTGGAGATTTTGCAAATGTAAACAAACGGCGAAAAGAAGAAGCTGTGAAAATGCAACAATTAAAAAATACTTTTGGGAATGATGTTTCTTATTCTTTGTTTTTGTGCGGATATTTCGATTCCGGATATTTAGGATATGAGGCTGCGGAGGGTATTGATTGGATATGGGAACACAGAATAACCGATTTAAAAAAACTGAAAATATGATTGACTTGGAAAAAAATCGTGAACAATTGCAGTTCGATATAGACAAAACTAAAAGCATTGATGAACGGAGAAAATTCGGACAATTCGCAACTCCGTTTGACTTGGCTAGGGAGATTATGTCTTATGGACTTGAACTGCTCAATAAAAATGCAGTTTCGTTTTTAGAACCATCATTAGGAACAGGAGCTTTTTATTCGGCACTTCTTCAAGAAACAAACTCTATAGATATTAATATTGAAAAGGCAACTGGCATTGAAATAGATTCTTTATATTTTAATGCCGCAAAATTGTTTTGGAGTGATGATTATTTGAAAATATATAACGCTGATTTTACTCATCTTTCTCCTGATGGAAAATATAATTTATTGATTGCAAATCCTCCGTATGTGAGGCATCATTATATCTCTCAGGAAGAAAAAAAATATTTATGTGATTGTGTGAAGCAGGAGACAGGAATTGATGTGTCCGGTTTGGCGGGATTGTACTGCTACTTTTTGCTTTTGTCTCATAAATGGCTTGCACCGGGGGCTATATGCGGATGGCTAATGCCGAGTGAATTTATGGACGTTAATTATGGGCTGGCTGTAAAGAAATATTTGCTTAACAATGTTCATTTGTTGCGCATACATAGATATAATCCTGACAATTCGAAATTTGATGATGCTTTGGTTTCTTCTTGTGTTGTATGGTTCAAGAATGAAGTTTTGAATGATGATTATGACGTTGAATTTTCGTATGATGGCACGCATAGTTCGCCCTTAAAAAGTAAAATAATCAAAAAGTCTGTTTTGTTGTCTGAAAGAAAATGGACAAGATTTCCTGAAAAAGAAATCCGTACAAATGAAAAAAATATAACGACAATAGGTGATTACTTTACAATAAAAAGAGGACTTGCAACAGGAGACAATCATTTTTTTATTCTTGAAAAAGAGAAAATAGAGAAACTTGGACTTGATATGAGTTTTTTCAAACCTGTATTACCAAGTCCTAGAAATTTAAAAATAGATTGTGTTGAAACAGATACTGATGGGAATCCAAAGCTTGAAAAACAATATTATCTTTTGGATTGCAGATTGAGCGAAAATGAAGTACACGAAAAATATCCTGATTTATGGAATTATCTTCAAAGTGGCATGTTGGAAACAGGCAGCAAGTATATTTGTAAGAACCGTAAAACATGGTATTTACAGGAGCATAGGCAAGCAACTCGTTTTCTTTGTTCGTATATGGGACGAGGAAATAAAAATAAATCACCTATCCGTTTTATCTTAAATTTGTCAAATGCAATCGCTACAAATTCATACCTGATGCTTTATCCAAAAGAACGGTTGCAGCAGGCTATATCAAATAATCCTGATATTGTTTTCCAGATATGGAAAGGTTTAAGAACTATAGCTGCCGATGAAATAGAAGATGAGGCTCGTGTATATGGCGGCGACCTTAAAAAGATAGAGCCAAAGGAACTGGCAAAAGTTTCCTGCAAAGGACTTTTTGAGGTGTGTAACATTTTATAATAGCTGTAACTTTTTTTATCAATGGTATTGATTTTTTTGAAATTTTATTCCGCGTCCCAAACTTACACACTTTCATCAAACAGAACTATTCCACAGACTGTCCGCGCGTACTTTCGTCAAACGGAAAAATTCCGTTTGCTGACCGCAAGCAATTTCTTGAAACGGAATAATTCCGCGGGCTGAATTTGCTTGCTTTCCTGCCGTAGAAAAATTCCGTGCGCTGTCAGCACACACTTTCTTCAAACAGAATAATTCCGCAGCGTGAACTGGCGTACTTTCTTCAAGCGGAATGATTCCGCGACCTGTCCGCACGTCATTTCTGACTGCGGAATTTTAAAATCTGCAAAAAAATACAAATCCGACTTGTTCTGTTTATTTTTTCATCTTGCCGTTTTTAGCCTTGCGTTAATATTAGTATTCCCTTATTCTTCTTTGTGAAGAGTTTAATTTTTCCATTCATGGAGGAAACAGACTATCGGGATTGTACATTTTGACTTCCAAGACAGAATGACCAATCAAATTCCAGCCATTCATTTTTTCTTAGGAGGTCAAAATGAATAAGATTATTTCAAAAATCCGTGTCGCCGAGCTTGACACGCTTTCTGACATTCTTGTGCGTCTGTACAAGGATTCTTCCGCTGCGGAAAACTCGGTTTCAAAGGATGCGAACCTTTCCGGCATTATGGAGGAAGTTGAAAAACTTTCTGCTGAAATCACCACGGCAATCAAGAGCGACCGTGTCTCAAGCACGCTTGACGAGGCTGACATTGCGCGCGACGAGATTATCCGGAACTTGGGCGACGCACTCACAGGCTACGCGGCGATTCCGATTGAGGCGAAAAAGTCGGCTGCCCAGAATCTTCTTTCGGTTTTCAGCAAGTACGGAAAGCAGATTACGCAGAAAAATTTTGCCGAGGAATCTTCGCTTATTGAAAGCCTTCTTGAGGACTTCGGAGCGGAATCTCTCAAGACTGATGTCGCGGCACTGGACGGAGTTGGCGAGCTTGTTTCAGAGTTGCGGACGGCTCAGGACAGCTTCAACAAGGCGAATGACGACTTTACGAACGCGAGCGTGAACAGGGGAGAAAGCGCGACTTCGGTAAAGAAGAGCCTGATTTCCGTGCTGAACGACAAGCTCGTGCCGTATCTTTCTGCGGTTGCCCCTCTCGCGGACTACAAGGACTTCGCCTCAAAGTGCGAGGCAGAGATTACAAAAGCGAACGCGACCGTTGCAAACCGCGGAAAGTGATTTCAATTTACAATGCTTAATGAATAATGCGTAATTTGCAATAACTAATGCGTGGCAGATAATGTCATCTTCGGGCTTGACCCGGAGAACTGTTGCATAAATGCCATGCGTCATGTTTTTTCAGGCAGCTTCTGCTTTGCGGCAGGGGCTGTTTTTTTTATCTTTATCTTCTTGTTATAACCAAAACTCATACTGGCTAAAAGAAAGTTGTATTTTAAATATCTTCAAATCCTGGTTATTTTTCTGTCATGGGAATTATGAAAAAATCTTTTCTTTTTGCGTTTGCTCTTCTTGCGGGGATTCCGGCTTTTGCTTCGGACTTGGACGGCGGCTTTGTTTTTGTGGAGGGCGGCGAGTTCATCTCTTCTTCCTGCACGAAAAATCCTGATGATTACACTTTTCATTCTGAGACTGTCGCGGACTTTTACATTTCAAGATACGAGGTTACGGCGGAGCTTTACAAGCGTGTGACCGGGAAAAATCCTGCCGGAGTTTCGGACATGAGGCGTCCGGCCGAGAATGTTTCGGGGCTTGACTGCATTGAATTCTGCAACGCTTTGAGCCGCATGGAAAATCTTGACGAGTGCTATTATCAGTCGGGCGGAAAATGGGTATGCGATTTTTCAAAGAACGGCTACAGGCTTCCGACTTTGCCTGAATGGGAATATGCGGCGCGCGGCGGAAAAAAGTCGAAAGGCTTCAAGTATTCAGGCTCAGACAACATCGGAGAAGTCGGCTGGTATGACGGAAATTCCAGAGGTCATTCGCATCCAGTGGGGCAGAAAAAGGCGAACGAGTTTGGACTTTACGACATGAGCGGAAATGTGGGCGAGCGTTGCTGGAATCCGTCTTACGAAGGAAAAAATCCTGCCCATGTGGGGCGCGGCGGCTGCTGGATTTACTACGAGGGCTACTGCACGCCGGATTACCGTTTTGTTACGACTGCGGATTTTTGTGGCGAAGGGCTGTGGCTTAGGCTTGTTAGAAGCGCGGTGTGAGAGCATAACCAAAACTTATGCTGACTAAAAGAAAGTTGTATTTTAAATATTTTTCTGCCTGTTTTATATTCTAGGCATAAAGAGATTTGGCGGAAATCTTTCAAGAGAGGTCAAGAATGATGAAAAAACTGTTTTTTGCTTTTATTGCGGCGGCCGCGCTTTGTTTTTCGGCTTCTGCAAAGTCGCTTGTTGTTTATTTTTCTGTTCCTGAAAGCACAAAGACTTCGGGGCTTACGCGGAACGAGGAGAACAGTCTTGTCGTGGTGGACGAAAAGGCGTTGGGGAATGTTCAGTATGTGGCGGACCTTATTGCAGATGAGACCGGCGCAGATATTTTCCGCCTTGAAGCGAAAG
>NZ_DBKJ01000094.1:0-3381 GCF_002297325.1 Treponema sp. UBA753
TTGTCTACCTTATGGAAAACAAAAATGCAGAAGATTTGCGCACTCCGACCGGCGACTTTGTGAATGTTGGAACCGGAAAGGAGCTGACAATCAAGGAACTTGCCGAAACAATACGTGAAGTCGTTTATTCAGATGTCGCGAAGAATGGAAGAACCTGCCGGATTGAGTGGGATTCCTCAAAGCCGAACGGAACTCCAAGGAAACTCTGCGATGTAACCCGCCTGAACAACCTAGGCTGGAAGGCAAAAGTCGATGTCCGCAAGGGAATTGAAATCAGTTATGACGACTTTCTGCATGGGAAGGTGAGGAAGTAAACATCATTTTTTTAGCAAAATAAAAGTAAAAGGCTTCGGTAATGTTTTTTTTACTGAAACCTTTTTTATTTTAACATCAAGAAAAAATTTGCCTAATTTTTAGTTGTCATTTACTTTATTAAAAATCTGTCATTCTTTATAAATTTTTCTAGGCTTTCTTGCCATTCAGGAATTTTAAATTTCAGCAATGTTTGAATTTTATCTTTGCTTAAAACTGAATATGCCGGGCGTTTTGCGGAGCATGGATATTCTTCGGTTGTGCAGGAATTTATAGCGCAGTCCTTTGTGATTCTGCCGTACTTTTTTCCAAGTTCATATATTTTTTTTGTAAAATCGAACCAAGTCGTTTCACCTAAATTTGTAAAATGATAAACTCCATAAGGCAGAGCTGATTTTTTTCCAAACAGGCTTTTTGCTTTTTCTGATGTGGATATAATTTTTAAAATTGCAGAAGCCAAGTCCACAGCGCAAGTCGGAGTTCCTTTTTGATCGCAAACAACACTGACTTCATCTTTTGAATTCATCGCTTTTGTCATTGTGTAGACAAAATTTTTTCCATCGAATCCGTAAAGCCATGCAGTACGCAAAATATAGTACTGGGTCATTTCTTTTTCCACAAAATCTTCGCCTGCCGCTTTTGTCCTTCCATAAACTGAATCCGGGCATTTCAGCATATCTTCTGTATATGGAAAATTTCCCGTTCCGTCAAAAACATAATCTGTTGAAATGTGAATCAGTTTTGCGCCAAGCTCACGTGTAATCCTTGCAATATTTTTAGGACCTTCAGCATTAAGTTTTTCTGCAAGCTCAGAATCTTCTTCAGCCTTGTCTACGGCAGTGTAGGCGGCGCAGTTTATTACCCAAGTTATTTTTTCTGGAACAGTTCCTCGGGCAACAGAAATTCCAGTTCTTCCGGCGGCCGTTCCATGATTATGAGCAAATTTTGAAAGCTCTGCAGGATTTGTTATGTCAACATCTCTGTCGCTTCCGATCCAGTCAATTTTATTTTCTGTAAGCTGCTTAGCAATTTCACTTCCAAGCATTCCTTTGCAACCGATAAGCCAAACCATTTTTTGCTCCAAAGTAATAAAACGCTTTTACTGTTTTTCCTTGAATTTTTTTACAACGTCTCTAACAGAAGAACTCGCGCCTTTTTTCATAATAAGGATTTTACCATTTTTCACAACAACAATCAAATCCTGCACTCCGCAAAGGGCAACCGGCATATCGGAATAGACAAAGTTTCCGCCGCTTTCAACTGAAATAAATTCTTCTTCACCTTGCTCAAAATATTTTTCAAATGAATCCCAGCTTCCAACATCATCCCAGCTAAAAGAAGCTTTTACACAAACCGCATTCTGAGTCCGTTCGGCAACTGCATTATCAACTGCAATTGATTTTACAGAACTGTAGGCTTCATTAAGAGGCTGCCAGTTTTCTATATATTTTATCGAATTTAAAAGTTTTATTTTTGGAAATTCAGCAGTGTCAAAAATTTTAAAAGTTTCATACATTTCGCTTTCGTACTTTTTAATTTCAGATTCAAAAAGCAAATTTGAAAATCCAAACATTCCGCTGTTCCAGGCATATTTTCCGCTTGCAAGATAAACCTTTGCAGTTTCCAAGTCAGGCTTTTCCTTGAAGCTTGCAATCTTTAAAACTGAATCTTCAGAGTCCAAAGACTCTCCCATGTTTATATAGCCAAACCCAGTTGAAGGCTCGTAAGGCGGAATCGCAAAGCACACGAATTTTCCCTGATGCGCAAAATCCGCAGCTTTCTTGCAGTCCGAAACAAAATTTTCCAAAGGTGAAATAACTTGGTCGCTTGTCAAAACCAAAATCAAATGCTCTTTTTTTTCCGCAAGCTCAAGAAATTTGCAGGCAAGCAAAAGAGGAGGGCAAGTGTGCCTTGAGCAAGGTTCTGCAATTACATACAAATCGTCTTCTATTTTCTTTTTCTGCTGCTCGGAAACTTTTTCTTTTAATGCTTCAACTTGTTTTGTAAGCTCTGCGCAAATTTCAGGACGTGAAATAATCAGAATTTTTCCAGAAGGCTCAACAGCCAACGCTCTTATAACTGCGTTCTGCAAAAAAGAAATTCCGTCTGCAAAAGCCATAAACTGTTTTGGAAATTCCGGAGTTGAAGCAGGCCAAAGTCTTTCGCCAAATCCGCCGGCAAGAATCACAACATCAGTAAAATTCGAATCTTTCATTTTGTTATTGCTCCTGCATTTTCTGCTTTTCCATTTTTGCAAAGAAATAGGCGCAGAAAGTTTTTATTCTGTTCATAAAAGATGTATCAACACGGTCTCTAAGAAAAAAAACGCTTGGAGCTTTTACCGCTCCGATTCCGTAAAGAATCCATTTATCTTCCGATTTGAAAATCACAATTATCGACTTCATATTTCCCGGGCTAACGCAATTGAATTTGTCGTAGTAGCGCATTGTTGAAAGATTTGTTGACTCATAGTAATAATATCCGTCGTTTCTTTCAGAAGTGATTTTCATTGGAACAAGACCAAAAGGTTTCATTTCAAAATCAGCATTTACAATCTGAATGTTTTCATCTTCTTGCGTTGATTTTATTTCCGCGGAAGTATACAAGTCATACCATTCTTCTGCTCGCTCTGAATAATAAGGAATTCCAGCATAAGACGGAATGTCCATCACAAGCGAAGAAAAATTTTCAAGAAGATTCTCATTGCCTTCATAAGGATATTCTTTTATGACTTCGGCAAAATAAGCAGGCTTAAGGTTGCTGACGGTTTCCATAGCTTTTTTCAAGCCCGGATTTTCACCTTTCATGCACATCTTCTTGTATGAGCCTGTGTTTTTAATTATAGTTTTTCCGTTGTTCAAAGACTCAATATCTTCAGCTGACAAATTTTTATTATAAGGCGATTCTGAAAAAACGCCGGCAAAAGCAGCAGAAAATAAAGCAAAAGCAAAAATATTCTTAAAAATAGATTTCAATGTTTTCCCCTATAAAAATAAAGACTAGTTATTATAGTAAATAAAAATCAAACTTGCAAGGTTACATAAGGAATTGTAGAAGACTTGCGCTAAT
>NZ_DBKJ01000060.1:0-11381 GCF_002297325.1 Treponema sp. UBA753
ATTGATTTGATTATCGAAGGCGCAAATTCCAGGCTTTCAGAAAGTTTCATCAAACAGCTTCATTACATACTGAAAACAGGCACAACAGATTCACAGAAATCCTGGTTTAAAGTTGGCGACTACAAAATGCTGGAAAATGAGGTTGGCGGAATTGAAACCACAAAACCCGAAAATGTTGCCAAAGAAATAAAATCACTGCTTGAAGAATATAACTCAAAAACGGAAATCTCTTTGGATGATATTCTTGATTTCCACGTCCGCTTTGAATCAGTTCACCCATTTCAGGACGGAAACGGCCGTGTCGGGAGACTGGTTATGTTAAAGGAATGTCTAAAACATAACATAGTTCCGTTCATCATTACTGAAGAATTAAAGATATTCTATTACAGAGGAATCAAAGAATGGAAAGACGAGCGAGGCTATCTAAAAGACACCTGCCTGACAGCTCAGGATTCCATGAAAGAAAGCTTGAATTACTTTGGCGTGAAGTATGAGGACTAGAATGGGGCTGATTTGTCAAGGCTGATTGCTTAGTTTCTTGCACAGCGGAAGCAACTCTTCGACTGCGTTGGATATTTCACGCAAAAAAAACGCATCTAAATGCAGGTATCCGGATGCGTGAAATCTTTAGATTTTTGGTCTTCGTGCAAATATTAATAGTATTGACAAAAGCGGTCAAATTTTTATTAAGTTCAATATTAAATTATAAAGCTAGAAATTATGGATATTTAACACATTTCTTCTTGCTTAATTTTTTATAAATTCATCACATTTATCAGAAATACACACATTGCAAAACTGTTTTCCAAAATCAGTCAATTTAAATTCAGAAAAAATTCTTATCCCAGTTTGCCTGTTTCTTACAGATGAAAAAGCACCATTTTGTTCTGTAACAGTTTTACCACTAAAAATAGGCTCTTGTCTCTTATATTCCCAGCAGCCTGAAAGATTCAAATGATTTAAATGACTATTATAAAGCCAAATATTTTCCTTAAAATAGAAATTTTCCAAAGGAAGCTCATTCAATATTTCTCGGTCATTTAAGAATATCTGTTTATCTTCATCAAAATCTTTTTCCTGATGAAATTTATATGATTTCTTGCTTAACAAAAGTAAAAACAGACATTCATCTCTTGTTAAATGTTCCAAAATCCGAGGAAAAGCTGGACTATTAAACTTCTGTTTTTCTTTATCTACTGAAGATTTCAAAATATTGTAAAACATTTCTCCAATAATACTTTCGTCTTGATTAACTGCTAAAGCCTGAATAGTTGGAATTGTAATATTCGGATTTGCTTCTACTAAATTTTCTTTTGGAAGTTCAGAATTGATTCTAGCAAACCAATTTTCAATGCGATTATTCAAAAATTTTGTAGGCTGATAAATTGGACTTAAAATCAATTTTGCAACTTCTGCTGCTGAACTTCCAATTTGTTTTGCAATAGGCGAAACAATGTCTTTATATGCTTCTAATAATAAACTTGAATCCTTTGCCATATTCTTCAAATTCCTCTTTTTATATTTTCTTTCTTTTTTGAAATTACATAACTAGTCATTTTTTTCAAAAACTTCTGTTTCTTTTTAGAGTTTTCCAAGAAATGTTTTTCTAAACCGGTTTTTATAGCCCATACTGTATAAGGATTATTACAAGGCTCTGCCATATCATGCTCATTTGAAAACCAAAAAGTATTTCTTCCATAAAGCCAATGACAATACAAATGGTAGAACAATTTTTTGTCTATTTTATTATTAAACAGCAAAAAGCAGGCGGTTTCTAACTCTCTGTCAATTTTTCATTTTAAATTTTTTACATCTTCATCTTGATTTTTAGATTGCAATTTAGCATTTGCAGATTCAAGCCTATCATATATAGTCATTAAAATTTCCAACTGATTATTTTTATTATCTCTAACAACCACATAAACAGAAACGGCAAGAGAAAGCAAAGCTATAATAATTGATGTTATTTCAAGTATTGACATATTTTACTTTCCTAACCTTTCGCACAGCGGAAACAGCTCTTTGATGTCTTGAATAATTTGTTTTAATTAAATTTGCTCCCATTCTTTGCATTTTTGTTCTAACAAGGAAAAGTCATTACTCCGTTTTGAAAGGTTTGTTTTAGTGCCGTTTAATATTTTATGAGTGTAGACAGTCTTTGAGTTTTTTAATATTTTGTTTTCATTCTTTTTTATTATTCTATATTCATTACGAAGGAGATTCTGATAATTCTTATTTTGTATTAAAGATATATCAATATATTTACAGTCTTTTTCTAAAGCAGGAAACATATTGTTTATATTTAAAACTGCATAATCTTTTATCTTTATAAAATCAACGCTTTCTTTCATTCTTTTATGTTTTTCTTTAAAAGACGATAGCGGAACGAAGTAATTAAATCCATTCATAACAAGAACAATTCCAATGTATTTTCTTTCGTTGAGTTGGTCAGTTTTTTTATTTCTAAAAAGATGCGGTGCATATGGCTGTAAAAAATCAATGTATTTTGAATTGATTTCGTAAAATCTTAAAGACACTTATTTCTCCAAAAAAAAGCAGAGACTATATAAACTAGCCTCTGCCTGTTAACATTCTCATTTACAAGGCTGAGATACACCTTCTTTTAACGTTCTCGTTTATAGAGCCGAGATACACTCGCTAAGTAAAATATAATATTGTTTACGGCAGATGTCAAGTTTACCTACCTAGTTTCTCGCACAGCGGAAGCAGCTCCTCGACTTTTGCGACTATGCGTTTTTGCTCGGCAAGAGGAGGAAGTGGAATTAACATAGTCTTTAAAGTGTTTACACTAACTCCACCAATAATTCCATTCATATTATCTTTAAATAAATCTGTAAATAATGCACTTTGCATAAAATAATACAAAAAGTGAATTGTTTCTTTTACATAGGCATCAAAACAACATAGTTTATTTCCAAAACAAACTGCTTTATCAGTGAAAGCAATTTTTCGTCCTGCACTGCCACCTTCAATACACATTAAAATACTATTTGCATTTGCAATTCTAAACTTATCATTGTCGAAAGGTATTTTTATACCGTTATCATAATTTATGACATTATCAAAACCAACATCCTTTGTTCCTATATAAAATCTACCGTCTTTAAGATTTGTATATTTTGTTTTCTTTTCGGTTTCATTAATACTATTACCTGTATATAGATTGCAAAAATCTGATAATCTGCACCAGCACCAGTTCTCTGGAATCTCAAACGGAATCTCACTTTCATCAATTTTGCTTGCGGCAACAGGAGCGGGCTTTTTTTGCCTTTGGGTTAGTTTTAAGAGATTCTTCCCATTCGGCAAGGAGTTTTGCGTTGCGCTCTTCAATAATTCTGTCTAAAAGCTGCCTGCCGGTTTCAGTTTCCCCTTCTACCGTGGAAATCAGCTTGCCCGTAACTGCCGCCTGCAGAATCGCCTTTCTTAAGTTCGTGTCTTTTTTTATCTGTGCCATGTTATGTTGCCTTGTATATATGTACCCAAAAACGGCTTTTCGGGTACACGTTTTATTAATATGTACCCAAAAACAACTTTTCGGGTACATAACCTGTTGCTCATGTACCAATTTTTAAATTTTTGGTACATATTATGACTTTACAGATTCTATACTTTCAACTTCTGGAACAACTTTTCCTTGACTCATAAACAATTCAAACAATGCATCATTTATATAGTAATTAGAAGAACCTTTCTTCATTTTTGTTAAAAGCTTTAAATCTACAATCATATCAAGATATTTTGCAGCAGTTTTTCGCTGGACATTCATATCTCGTTCAATGTATTCAATTTTTGTGTATGGATGAAAAAAGAGATTATTCAAAAGTTCATGCTTATAAGTTTTTCCAAATGCAGGTTTTAAAATTGCTTTATATTTTGCCATCAACTGAGAAATTCCATTTATCAAAACTATAGTTTCTTTTGATGTAACTTCAATTCCCTTGAGCATAAACATAACCCAATTCTGCCAGTCTTTTACCTCTCCATTACTGTCACGTACTGCTTGAATCAATTTATAGTAATCAGCTTTATTGCGAGTAATATAACGGCTCAAATATAAAATTGGCAAATCCAGAAGCCCATTTTGCACAAGATATAAAACAGAAATAATTCGTCCTGTTCTTCCGTTTCCATCATAAAAAGGATGTATGCTTTCAAATTGGTGATGTATTATTGCAAGCTTTATAAGCGGATCTAATTCACTTAAAGCTGAATTATTAATAAACTGTTCCAGATTTGCCATATAATGTTCAACTGCTCCGCCAGTTTCAGGCGGAGCATAAACTATCTCTTTTCGAGAATTTTGCAATGTTACAGAACTTTTTCTAAAACCAGCCTTATTTTTCTCAAGTTTTTCCTGAATGTTTTTAATAATGTTATTTGTAAGAAGCATATGTTCTCTTACTCTTGCAAAGCCTTCAAGCATTGCTTCTCTATAATTCATAACTTCTTTTGCAGCACTGCTGATTGCATAATCGCTTACAGAAAGGTCTGCCTGAAAAATTTCATCATGAGTTGTTACAATATTTTCTACTTCTGAACTTTCTTTTGCTTCCTGAATAACGAGTGAATTTATCAAAACACTTTCATTTGGAATTGTATGAGCAATACCTTTCAGTTCTGCCAATGCCTTATTTGCGAAATTTACTTGCTTGAGAATTTCCTTAGTTTCAAGATCAATTTCAAGCGGAAGTTTAGGAATATTATAATTTTTTGCCATTAGAATACCTCCCTACAGCTCAATTCCAAGAATCTCGGTGATTTTTTTTAGCGTGGAGCTGATTCTTTCGTCGGCGGCTTGGCTGTGCTTCTTGTAGTTCTGGATTGTTTCCGCAATGCTCAGGATTTCTTCCTCCTCGTGAGGATAGCCGCAAAGGTCAAGGTTGCAGTCATTGTCGAGCAGTTCCTTTGCGGTGTACTTTTTTGACTTCGGGTTTCCGTCGGAATCAAGAAGTTCTGTTCGGTTGTTCCACCAGGCAATGCAGTCGTCAAAGTGTTTTAGTTCCATCGGTTTTGTTTTGCTAAAGTGCTTGCGGTCGCTTGGGATGTCCACTCGGTAAAACCAAGTTTCGCCGGCTGGCTCTTCATTGTTGAAAAACAAGATATTTGTTGTGATTGAAGTGTACGGGCTGAACACGCTTCCCGGCAGGCGGACAATTGTGTGCAGATTAAAGTCTGTAAGAAGTTTTTTCTTCAGATTGTTTTTTGCGTTGTCGTTGCCGAATAAAAATCCGTCCGGAACAATCACTGCGGCTCGGCCTCCTTTTTTTAGGCGGTACATGATGACTGCCATAAATAAATCCGCTGTCTCGCTTGAACGCAGGTCGGCTGGAAAGTTCTGCTTGATGTCTTCCTTTTCGCTTCCGCCGTAAGGTGGATTCATCAGGATTACGTCGAATGCGTCTTTTTCCGTGTAGTCCAGAAGTTTTTTTGTAAGGGAGTTTCCGTGGAATACTTTTGGGCTGTCGATTCCGTGAAGAAGCATATTCGTTACGCAGAGCATATACGGAAACTGTTTTTTTTCGATTGCGTAAATTGAATTGTAGAGTTTTCCAGATTCTTCGTTTGAAATGCTGCCCTTTGCGTCTTTTATCGCCTCAAGTTCCTTTATCCAGCTTGAAAGAAATCCGCCGGTTCCGCAGGCAAAGTCCGCCATGGTCTCGCCAATCTGCGGCTTTATCATTTTTGCCATGAACTGAGTTACGGCTCTTGGCGTGTAGAATTCGCCGGCGCTTCCTGCGCTTTGAAGTTCCTTTAGAATTGTTTCATAAATTTCGCCGAATGCGTGGGTTTCCTCGTAGCTTCCAAAATCAAGCTCGTCGATAATGTTTACAATCTGTCGCAGAAGAACGCCGTCTTTCATGTAGTTGTTTGCATCTTCAAAAGTTGTGCGCACAATTGACTGGCGGATTGGAGTTTGCGGAGCAACTTCAAGAGATTTGAGGGTAGGAAAAAGCTTGTTGTTTACAAAGCCCAGGAGGTTGTCGCCGGTAAGACCTTCGTTCTGATTTTTTGAATGAACCCAGTTTCGCCATCTTAAATCTTCTGGAATAATTGATTCGTATTTTTCATCTTCAAATTCCCAGTCCTCTTCCTTTGCGTCATAAACTTTTAGGAAAAGCATCCAGGCAATCTGTTCAATCCGCTGCGCATCGCCGTTAATGCCGGCATCATTTCTCATTACATCGCGAATACGTTTTACAAAGCCGCTTAAATTGCTCATTTTATTTCCTGCCTTTTGTTGTCAAATTGATTTTATCATGCTGCGTAAATTTCTTTTTCGAGTTCTCTGATTGCCTGCCTGTAGTTTTCGTTTCCGCCGAACAGGGCTGCAATGCGGGCGGGCTTTCCGTATTTTGTGAACGGATTTTGTTTTAATATTTCTGTCGATTCAATGTCGTAAATGCCAAGCTCCGCGTATTTGTCCAAAAGCGCATTGATTACTTCTTTTGCTGCCTCGCCATACTTTCCGAACAGGTCGCGTTTTTTTACGTTGTTCACACGCTCGCGCCGGGTAAGCGGTTTTTGGTCGAATGCGATGTGGCAGATAAAATCAAAGTCGTCAACATCCGTCATGTTCTGGTCTTTTTTTATAAGCTCAAGGTCGATTCCTTTTTCCTTTAGCATATTGCGGATGACTTCTTTTTTCTGCTCCTCGTTCCAAGTCTGAATAAAGTTGTCCAAAGTCTGATAAGCTCCGATTATGCTTTCTTTTGTGTAATCCTCAATTGATTCCTGCTTTAAAAGCTTGCCGTCTGTGTCATAAATGGAAACAAGCCGCTGCAAAACTTTGATTTTGATTCCGCCCTTGCCGACGATTTGGACATTTTTTTTGTTTCTGCCGTTTTCTCCTGAATCCGTGGAATCTTCCGAAGTTTCAGAATTGGTTTCGCTGTCTTTGCCTGCATTGTTTTCCTGCGAAGAATTTCCGAATTCCTCGTCCTGCTCAATTTCTCCGTCCCATTCAGGGTCTGCAAAAAGGCGGCTTACATGGCGGAAGTCCATAATCGCAAAATGAGTTTTACCTTCGTCGTAGCGCAGTCGAGTTCCGCGCCCGATTATCTGCTTGAATTCTGTCAGTGTATCTATAATCTTGTCAATTACAATCAGCTTTACCATCTTGCAGTCAGAGCCGGTCGAAAGGAGCTCTGAGGTTGTTGCAATCACCGGATATTTTTCCCTTACGGAAATAAAATAGTCCAGTTTTTCCTTGCCGTATTTGTCGCTTCCTGTAATGCGGACAACGTACTGTTCTTTTACGTTTCCGTTCGCATCACGCAAAATCATGTCGGTGTTCAGGTTGTTCAGAGCGATTCTCATTCGTTCAGCGGCATCTTCTGTAGGACAAAAAACGATTGTCTTCGACTTTCTGTCGGTTTCTTTTAAATATTTTGTGATTTCCGCCGCAACTTCATCGATTCTGTCTTGAACAATTATGTTGTAATCATAGTCAGAAAGATTGTATTCACGGTCTTCGATTTCGTTTCCATAAATATCTTTTTGTCCTTTCTTCGGCCGCCAGAAGTCATCAATATTTGTGTGGACGTTTATGACTTTGAACGGAGCCAAGAATCCGTCTTCAATTCCCTGCTTTAGACTGTATGAATAAACAGGCTCTCCAAAATAGTCGATATTTGAAACATACTTTGTTTCCTTTGGAGTGGCAGTCATTCCGATTTGAGTTGCGCTGTTGAAATAGTCAAGAATTTTCCGCCAGCGGGAATCGGCTTTTGCTGAGCCGCGATGACATTCATCAACAATAATCAGGTCAAAAAAATCCGGGTCAAAAAATTCCTTGTACTTTGAAACTTCCAATTCAATTTCTTCTTCTGTTTATTCCGCGTCCTCGCTTTTGTGCTTTGAAGAATCCAGCTGCTGATAAAGGGCAAAATAAACCTGATACGCACTCAGCTTTGACTTGTCTTCTTTTTGGAAATTGATTTTGTGAATAACTTTTTCAAGCGGCTTAAAATCCTGCTGAATTGACTGGTCCACAAGGTTGTTTCTGTCTGCAAGGTAAAGGACTTTCTTTTTTGCTCCGGATTCAAGAAACCGCCACACAAGCTGGAACGCGGTGTAAGTTTTTCCAGTTCCGGTAGCCATTGCAATAAGAATTCGGTTCTGATGATTCGCAATTGCTTCAAGAGTTCTGTTTACGGCATTCCTCTGGTAATAACGCGGAGGGTAGCAGCCCGCTCCGGAATAAAACGGCGTGTTCAAAAGTTTTTCATCGTACAAAAGCGGAACGTCATAAGTTTTTGTATTTCCGTCAATTGAATATTGCGCGCGGTTTTCCACTTCCACAATTTTTTGCGCATCCACATTTTTCCATCTATTATATAATTCCTCTGAGGTGGGAAAGCTGGAAAGCGGAAGTTCTTTTTCAATTCCAGTCGTAAAATCATGCTCAAAAAAACTGCTTCCATTTGATGTGTAGACGAACGGAACATTCATCATAATTCCGTAGGAAATTGCCTGTTGCATTCCGTAAGAAGTTGTGTGATTGTTGTCCTTTGCCTCGACAATCGCCAGAGGAGTTCCCTTGTTGTGCCAAAGAACATAATCGCACCGCTTGGCTTTATCGCGGCTAGGAATGTTTCCTTTTATGCGCACTTTTCCGTCTGTAAATTTATTCAGGGGAGATGTTTCCATAGTGATTTTTTTGATGTCCCATTTTGAAAGCAGCGCCGGCGTAATATACTGAAGCTTTATGTCCTCTTCCGTCATTTCGTTTATGTCAAAAATATCACTCATTTTTATCCCTTAAAAAACAAGGGTAATTATAACATAAAAAATGCAAATTATAAAATGAATAAAAAAGGCGTGTTGTTGTCGGGCTTAGCTCGGCAACCTTGTCATCCTCCGGCTTGAGTGGGGGAGTTCTCGTACACAAAAACAAATCGGAAAAAGTCAATCTTATCAGTTCTTCTTTCCAAACTCATTTTTTACGCTTCTGATGTTCTTCTGCAAAAGTTCAAGGAATTTTCCGGCGTGCGCTCCGTCCATCTGAGTGTGGTGGAACTGGAACGAGACGGTGATTGTTGTCCTAAAAAAGCGGCGGCGGTATTTTCCCCAAATCATAAACGGATTGTTGAAGATTCCGCTGTTCATGCCCACCGCGCCGTCAATTTCCGTGTCGATTATGGCGGAAGTTCCAATCACCATGCTCTGCGCAAGGTCGTGATTCCGGCAAGTTTGGGCAACCTCGCTTGTCAGCTCAAGGTAGTCGCGGTTGAATTTTTGGATGTCGTCATTGAACGGCACATCGCACGAGCTTACCTCGCCGGTTTTGTTCTTAACAATTGTGTTCACGGCAAGCGAATCGTACTTAAAAAGCTCTCTGCCCACTGGAAGCAGAAAAAATTCCTTCACCCCGCTGGCGGCTTTTCCCACGCACCAGCACAAAAGCATATTGAATTTGAGTTTGCGGCGGTGGCTCAGCCTTACAAGCGGCGAAACGTCCAGCGTCTTGAAAAAAGTGACCATCGGATTGGGCGCGTTCATCCAAAGCTCAAAAGCCTGCGCCCGCGGAGCCGTATTCGGGTCAACTGAAAACGGGTTCATAAGTTCTCCTGTAATTTTTCATCGATATATTTCAAATAATCCTTTTTGCGGACTTCCTGCTCGTTTGCAAAATACCAGTCGGCAGCTTCTTTTAGTCCTTCTTCAAGCGCAATTGTTTTTGACAAAAGCGGCTTTTGCTTTTTCACGTCAAGCAAATATTCGTAATCGTAAAAGCAAAAATAATTTCGTTGCTCAATTTTTTTGCTGACTTCAACAAAGACCGGCGTTTTTGAAAGGCACTTGTAGCAAAGTGTAACCCAATCTTTTATCGAAACTGGCTGCTCATTTCCAACGTTCAGAATGTGTTCGGCAGGCTTTGTCTCGATTATTTTTTCGATAATGCGGCACAAATCTTTTACGTGAAAAAAGTGAAGTTTCATGCTGCCGTCGCCCGGAAGATAAAATGGGCGGTCGAGCCTTGCACAGTCAAAAACAAATGCCTCGCGGTAAACGTTGTTCATCGCCCCATAAAGATACGGCGGTCGCAAAATGTACGCGTCGTGAACTTTTTGCAAAAGTGCGTTTTCAGCTTCGATTTTGTCAGTTCCGTATTTTCCCCAAAACTTGTTCGGCTTTCTTTCACATTCTTCAATAAAAGGTTGCGTTCCGTCTTCCGGATAAACCGCACTGGAACTTACCATTATATATTGGTCAAACGAACCAAGCAAATCCGTTAAATCGATTATGTCCTGTGCGTTGTAAGCGGTGATGTCTGCCACAACGTCAAAGTGCAGATTTTTCAGTTTGCCGCCCAAATTGTGTCGGTCGCCTTCAATCAAAGTTACACCGCTAACTTGCTTTTTTGTGTTTCTGTTCAGAACAAAAACTTCGTAGCCGTGCTCGCAAAAGTAAGAAGCGGCGTATTTGCTTACAAAAGTTGTTCCGCCAGTAATCAAGATTTTTTTCATTGTTTTTCCTCAATTTTTTTTCAATCCATCCGTCCAAAAATCTCATCTGCTCTTCGGTGTGGAACCAGTGCTCGCCGCCGCTCATAACGGTAAGTTTTGACTTGTGGGTGTGCGCAAAGTCCGAGACGGTTTCAAGCGAAGTGAGAGTGTCGTGTTCGCCGTAAAGAATTTCAGTCGGAATCTTCCATTTAATCGGATTTTTGCGGACGTATGTCAGATATTCCCAAGACAAATCGTCGCCGAAGTCCGTGCTTACCATTTTCTTTTCCTCAAGCTGAGCTTCCGTTACGCCGGCCCAATCCATCATGTTGCAAATCAGTTTTTCCATGTCCACAATCGGAGAGATGAAAAACGCCTTGATGATTTTCGCGGTGATTTTCTTTTTCGCACTGTCACTTTCAGCGTTGGTTTGAGAAACCGCGTTCATCGAAAAATACGCTCCGATGCTGTTCGCAACAAGAATCACTTTTTCGTAGCCGCCGAATTTTTCTTTTGCCCAGTTCAAAAATTCATCCTTGAAATCCCACGGAGTTACGGATGCGTACTCAAAACCGGCAACATCGCAGTCCGCAAAAAGTTTTTTATAATGTTCGGCTTCCCCGGCATTTCCGCCTTTTCCGTGAACATAAATTACGAGTGTGCTGTTCATTTTTGTTGGCCTTTTTAAAAATATCACTGGAAATATATCCTACCGAAAGGTAGGTTGTCAAGCAAGGGGAAATGACACCAAAACACCGTGTGTATATCCGGCTTGCCACCTTTGTCATTGCCGGACTTGACCCGCGATGTTTGCGAAGCAAACTCGGTTGATAATCTCAGTCAAGTTCTACATTTTCCTGACCGGATGCCTGATTACAGTTTTCAATTTATCCGCGGAGTTTTTTCTCGGAT
>NZ_DBKJ01000109.1:0-2985 GCF_002297325.1 Treponema sp. UBA753
AGCAGCTGGACAGAATTCTTTCCGGCACAGGAAAAGAAATCTTGGAAGGCGCAGGCTCTGTAAGCCATAAACAGGCTCTTAAAAAAGCCGAAAAGGAATATCAAAAATACATTAAGAAAAATCTTTCCCCAGTCGAACAGGCATATTTAGAAACAATACTGACTTTGGAAAAAGAAGCAAAAGGTGTAGAGAAGAAATAGATGAGTGAAAAGATTTCAATCCGATTTTTTAATGATAGAGAAGTCCGGGCAGTTTGGGATGAGGAAAATTCCAAATGGTGGTTCAGTGTGCTTGATATAATCGGCGTATTGAATGAGCAGGATGACTATGAAAAAAATCGAAACTACTGGAAATATTTAAAGGCAAAACTAAAGCGAGAAAACATCCAGTTGGGTAGTGGCACTAACCAACTGAAATTAACGGCAGCGGACGGCAAAAAATACAAAACCGATGTAATGGACTACAATCAGGTAATTGAGCTTGCAAAAAAATTCCCTAACAATAAGTCTGCTCCATTCATCCAATGGTTTAATTATTCTGACGAAACAATTGACGGCAAAAGCAAGACAAAGGCTTATGCGCTTTTTGAAAGCTCCCTTTTGGAAAGCATTGAGGTTGGAACAATAAACGGCTTAAAACAGATTCATGCGTATCTTTTTGGCGGGCTTTATGACTTTGCAGGAAAAATCCGCACTGTGAATATTTCCAAAGGCGGATTTAAGTTTGCCACGGCTGAATTTTTGCCACAGACTTTGGCTTCAATCGAAAGAATGCCGGAATCAGCATTTGAGCAGATTGCGGAAAAATATGTGGAAATGAACATTGCCCATCCGTTCCGCGAAGGAAACGGCAGAACAACAAGAATCTGGCTGGATTTGATTTTAAAGCGCAGCCTAAAAAAATGCGTAGACTGGAGCAAAATCAACAAAAAAGAATATCTTGAGGCAATGGAACAGAGCGTCTGCGACACTTCAAAAATCAAATTTCTTTTGAACAATGCCCTGACAGATAAAATCAATGACCGTGAGATGTTTATGAAAGGCATTGACTATTCGTATTACTATGAAGAGGCGGAATGATGAGTGAATTGAAAAAACTGGGTGAAATAATTGAACTTGTTGATAAAAGAAATAAAAGTCTTGAAACTACAGAAGTTCTTGGAATTACTATTGATAAAGATTTTATGCCTTCTGTTGCAAATACAATTGGAACTGACTTATCAAAATATCAAATAATCAGAAAGTTCGATTTTGCGTGTAATCCAATGCATGTTGGTCGAGATGAAAGACTTCCTGTTGCTCTATATCAAAAAGATGTTCCAGCTTTAGTTTCTCCTGCATATTTTATGTTTAAAATCAAAGATGATAAGATTGTAGTGCCAGAATATTTAATGCTTGTTTTCAGACGAAAAGATTTCGACAGAAATTGCTGGTTCAGAACAGATGGAAATGTTCGAGGTGGAATCGCTTGGAACGATATTTGCGACATGAAACTCCCAGTTCCTCCACTCGAAGAGCAGCAGAAAATCGTAGATGCCTACAACGCAGTAGAAAACCGCATCAAGATTAAACAGAAGATAAATGAAAAACTGGAAGCAACGGCGCGATGCTTGTTTGATAAAATGACGAAAGATAAGGAAAAAAATACAGCATTTGAAGATATTGCAACAATAAATTCCGGAAAAAGGCCTGAAAATATGCAAGAAGGAAGTTTTCCCCTTGTTGGAGCTGGCAGCGTTATGGGATATATCAGTTCATATAATTATGATGATAAAACATTAGTTATCGGGCGTGTAGGCACTCACGGAAAAGTCCAAAGATTTAATTGTAAATGTTGGTGTTCTGATAACACTTTAACTATAAAAAGTAATTTTTACGAATATTCATATTTCATACTGAAAAATATTGATTATGGATTACTGAATAGAGGTTCTACACAACCTTTGATAACTCAGACAGATATTAAAAATATTCCAATTTTCTTTGAAGAAACTGAAGTCAAGAATTTTGAAAAATCTGCTTCAAAATTGATGAATGTCTATGATTTAAATAGAAAAGAACTTGAAAAACTTGCTCAACTAAAACAGCTGATTGTTTCACAGATTGCAAGGCAGAGGAAAGATAATTTCTAATAAAAAATCAATAAAAATTATAATAATTTTCGATTATAATCAATAAATATTATAATTTTTGTTGATTACATTGGTTGCTTGTCGTATAATCTCGTATATGAAAGAAATCAAGCGAGATTTGCAGAAAGTTCTTGAGGGAAAAATAGGGAGCGGCAAGGTTCTGATTCTGATTGGACCTCGTCAGGTTGGAAAAACTACTCTGTTAAGAAAAATCCTTTCTGAAAATTTTGAAAACAATTCTGTTCAGTATTGGAATTGTGACGAGGTTGAAGTTAGAAAAATCTTATCCGAAGAATCTTCTTCCCGATTTAAATCTCTTATTGGCAGCTCCAAATTCATTGTTATTGATGAAGCTCAGCGTATTCAAAATATTGGGCTTAAGCTTAAAATTCTGCATGATAACTTTCCAGAAGTTCAAATTGCTGTAACCGGCTCTTCTTCCCTTGATTTGTCAAATACCATAAATGAGCCTTTGACCGGGCGAAAGTTTGAATATAATCTTTTTCCTTTTTCTACAAATGAACTTGTTTTAAATTCAAATATGCTTGATGAAATGAAACGGCTTGAAAATAGACTCGTCTATGGTTTTTATCCTGACGTTGTAAATAATCCCGGTGAAGAAAAAGAAATTCTTTCTAATATTGTTTCAAGTTATCTTTATAAGGATGTTTTTGAATTTCAAGATATTAGGAAGCCGGCTGTAATTGAAAAGCTAGTTCAAGCCCTTGCTTTGCAAGTCGGAAGTGAAGTTTCATTCAATGAACTTGGAAATCTTTTGGGAATTGATACTCTTACTGTTCAAAAATATGTGGATTTGCTTGAAAAGGCTTATGTTGTTTTTCATCTTCATTCAT
>NZ_DBKJ01000085.1:0-1211 GCF_002297325.1 Treponema sp. UBA753
GTTCCGTCTTCAAGAACCGCCAAGTCTGTAACTTTGCCGGAAAGTCCAAAATCGGAAAGTTTTATTTTCTTTTTGACATCATCGTCTATGTCTATTTCTGTGTTATTATATTTTGCATAGTAAATAGTTTGAGAAGCGTCTCCATCACCTAAGTATGTAAAATAAAGATTATCTCCTTGAATTGCAAAAGAAAAAGAACTGTATTTATTAATAATACTAAAAACTTTGTGCTTTTTAATTTCGGTGTTAAATATAGAATCCCCTTCATTTGTACTATTCATTAAAGTAAAGTTGTATTTACTGTTTTCATAAAGCACATTTAGAATCCAAAATTTATCCGCACTTCTATCGTAATAAGAGCCTTCAATACTATTTTCTATGTATCTATGTCTATCATTTTCAGTGCAATAAATACCTTGGTTGCTATAATAATAGACATATCCGTCATTGTTTTCTTTAGGATAGTATGATTTTTGTTTGCTCCAGTTTTCAGTGCAAGTTGAATAGTCGTATGCGTACAAATTGCTGTCATAATCATTAAAGAGAATGTACTTTGAATAAAATGCGCCTTCAAGAATCATTTTTATGGTGCAGTCAGTGTTTTCGCCGGCTTTTACTTTGATTTCCGCGCTTCCGCTTCCTTCAAGGATATTTTCGTCTGTGTTCCAGGCTTCCGCTGTGGCAGTGTATGTTCCAGGTTCTAGGTCGCCAAACTCTATTACCCCTCCCAGTGAACCTTCTTCGGTTTGGTCAAAGTCATCATTATAAAGGCGCACAATAAATTTGTCGGCATTGTCTTTGTTGTAGGCTGCACGGGAACTTCCCGGCAAGGCAACACGCACAGAGCCGTTTTCGCTAGAGCCAGAACTCATGTTCATGCACGAAATAAATGAAAAAAAAATACTGATATAATAGAAAGAAGTAGCTTTTTCATAAAGATTCCTCCTTGATATAGATGCAGTATGCTGTGATTATGTTAAAAAACAATTAGTTTGCCAATATTTGCATGGAGCTCTTGTTTTTTATTGCGCAATCTGTTGCCCACTTTTTTCTTTGTGTCGTTTCAAGCCTAAAATTTTCCTAGATTTTTTGAATCTTCCATGTTATTATTTTTATAAATCAACACGTGTAAATATTAGGAATTGGAGATAAGATAAAACCAGCCGAAAATAACGTCTGTTTTTATCTTTAAAAGTTTGCGTTGCAAACTT
>NZ_DBKJ01000085.1:1265-19569 GCF_002297325.1 Treponema sp. UBA753
AAGTTTGCGTTGCAAACTTCTATATTAACTACAATTTCTTACTTTGTTACGAAATTGCAATAAAAAGTCAAATCGAAAGTTGAAACTTTCTCATTGACTTTTTATGGGAGAAAAACATGATTTCATATTCTTTTGACAATAAAAGCCTTTTTAAGGGCGAAAAAAGATGGTTTCCTATTATGGGAGAAATTCATTATTCACGCTACCCAGACAGCGACTGGAAAGAGGCTCTTTTAAAAATGAAAGAGGGCGGCGTGGACATTGTAAGTTCCTACGTAATTTGGATTCATCACGAGGAAATTGAAAATCAGTTTGACTGGACAGGTTGGCGCAACCTTCGCAAATTTGTTCAGACAATAAATGAATGCGGGCTTTCAATGATTTTGCGCATTGGACCTTGGAGCCATGCAGAAGTTCGCCACGGAGGATTTCCTGACTGGCTTCTTGCAAAATGTCCTGATGCGCGCAATACAAACGATGAAAAGTACTTTGCGGAAGTTGAAAAATTCTACAAGGCGATTTATGAGCAGGTAAAAGGCTTGCTTTTAAAAGATGGCGGTCCGATTATTGGAGTTCAGATTGAAAATGAATTCGGTCATTGCGGTGGACTTACAGGAGATGCTGGTGAAGCGCACATGAAGCGTCTTGAAAAAATGGCGCGTGAAATTGGCTTTGATGTTCCCTTGTATACTGCGACTGGCTGGGGCGGAGCTGTTACTGCTGGGCTTTTGCCTGTTATGGGCGGCTATTGCGAAGCTCCGTGGGATCCGCGCATTACAGAAATTGAGCCGAGCGGAAACTATGTTTTTACTTACGAGCGCAACGACCATGCGATTGGCTGCGACTTTGGACTTGGCGAAGGAATCACTTTTGATATGGCAAAGTATCCGTATCTTACAGCGGAACTTGGCGGCGGACTTCAAGTTACTTTAAAACGCCGTCCGATTGCTCAGCCAAAAGACATTGGAGCTATGAGTCTTGCAAAAATGGGAAGCGGCTGCAATCTTCTTGGCTACTATATGTATCATGGCGGACAGAATCCGGAAGGCAAGCTTACAACTCTTGAAGAAAATATTGCGACAGGCTCTTTAAACGACATGAGTATAAAGAACTACGACTTCCGCGCGCCGTTGGGAGAGTACGGACTTCCAAACGGAACTTACGGTGAAATAAAATTGTATTCACTTTTTGCGCATGACTTTGGAGAATTTTTTGCTTCCACAGAAACTGACTTGCCAGAATCAAATCCTATTACGCCGGAAAATTTTTCTGACTTGCGCACAAGCTGGCGTTACAGGGAATGCGAAAAATGCGGAAAAAAACGCGGCTTTGTTTTTGTAAATAATTATCAGCGCAGAAGAAAAATGGCGGAGCATAAAAATGTTGTGCTTGCTTCCACAGAAAAAAGCGGAGCAGACATTCAGTTCCCGGCAATTGATGTTGCGGACAAAGACTTTTTCTTTTTGCCTTTCAACATGAAAGTTGCAGACGGACTTTTAAAGACTTCTCTTGCAACTCCGCTTTGTGTTTTAAATAACCAGCGCAAAATTTATGTTTTCTATTCAGCTGCAAAACCTGCTGGATTTTTGGCTAAAAAAGATTCCTGCGTTTGTTCTGCAAAAGATGCTTTGCCTTCTCTTTATCAGTTTGAAGGCGAGGCTCCTGACTGCGAAATTGTAACGCTTTCAAGAGAAGATGCGCTGAACGCTCACAAAGTTGTTGCAAACGGAAAAGAATATCTTGTTGTAACGGATTCAGTTTTGTTCCAGGATAACCAAGACGGAAAAGCAAAACTTGAATTTGAAGACTGCAAGAAAATTTCATTCAAGGCATTCCCTGAATTTGAAAAAGTTCCAAAAGGGTTTTCTGCAAAAAAATGCGGCTGCGGATTCACGGTCTACACTTGCGAGCAAGACGCTGCGGAAGTTCCAAAAGTTTCATATGAAAAAATTTCAGAAGATGAAAAAACTGCGGTCTATAAAATTTCCGTGGAAAGCTGGCAAAACGGACTTGATGATTTGTTTATTGATATTGAATACGCCGGAAACTGCGCGCGCCTTTATGAAAACGGAAAGCTCATTGACGACGGAATTTTTGTTGGCGAAAATTATCCTTGGAGCATCGGTCTTAAACGCTACGGAAAAAATGCTCATGAGTTCACACTGGAAATTGATTCGCTCAAAAAAGACGCTCCTGTTTTCATAGAAGAGTGGCCGGACTTTGCAGGTTTGGATTCACTCAAGAAAGTCAACGGAATAAAAACAAGGGCATTTGTAAAAGTTTCTGCCCAGCTTTAAAGATTAGACGGTTTTAAAATTCGCCTGATTTTTTAAGGCAGTTAAATTAGTCCTCCTTCATCATCCCCGGATTTGCTTTTTGGTCATTGTGGCAAGTCTGGGGGTGATTTTTTTTGTATAGGAAACAAATATTCTTTTGATAAAAAAAACTTGATTTATGAAATTCTTGTGCTAAAATAATAATTGTATTTTTATTACGGAGAAGAATTTTGAAACTCAGCTTTTTGCAATTTGAATTCAGCCTTGAATTTATTGAGCCGGCGATTGTAAGCGCAAATCCTTTGTTTGTTCTTCGCGGAATGTTGGGAAAGAATCTGCGCTCAATGTGCTGCATTTCAAAACAGTCGGTCTGTGGCGAGTGTCTTTACAGCAAAACTTGCGTCTATTCATATATTTTTGAGACAGTTCTTCCGTCTGATAATCTAGTTCTGCCTGGGCGTAACAAAGGCTGCCATCCTTATTCGCTTTCCGTAAAAAGTCGTGAACGCAAAAATCCTATAACTGAATATTCGTTTGTCCTTACGCTTTTTGGAAAATCTGTTGAATATCTTCCATATATATACGCGGCTTTTGTCCGTGCCGGAAATGACGGAATCTTTAAAAGCCGGACTCAGTTCAGGATTAAAAGCGTTGTTTCGGGCGGAAGAAACATTCTCATTGATGAGAATCATCTTGATATTGAAATTGAGGCGCAGTCTTGGAAATCTGCTGAAGAATCAAAGTTGAGCCGGCATGAAATTCTTGTTGAGCTTAATTCTCCGCTGCGGTTCAAGTTTGGCGGAAGGTACGGCACAGATTTTTCCGCGCAGGATTTTATGGGCTGCCTTTACCGCCGCGCAAAAACTTTGTGCTCGCTTTACGGTGATCTTTCAGAAGAAGATTCTCAAAGATATGTTCCGTCAGAGTCGCTTGAAATCACAGACAGAAAAATCAGGTGGATTGACTTTAACCATTATTCCGCGCGCCAGAAAAACTCAATGGAACTTGGCGGAAGCGTGGGAAACTTTAAGATAACCGGCAGCTTTTCGGATTTTGAGCTTTCCTTGCTGGAACTGAACACAATCGCCGGAGCCGGAAAAAACACAAACTTCGGGCTTGGACAGATAGATTATTGGAGCAAGTAGGAGAAAAGAGATGATAGATGTAAGCAGATATACTGATACGACAGAATTGGTTTTTGATGTTGAATTTATTACGCCGACATTCTTGGGCGGAGCAGACGGAAACGCGGAAATCCGTACTGCGCCATTTAAGAATTTGATTCGCAGATGGTGGCGCATTGTAAATGGCAATTTAAATCCAAATGAATTATGGCAGAAAGAAAGCGAATTGTTCGGTTCTACGGAAAGAAATCCTGAAACTGTAGAGCAAAATAAATCAAGGAAAAAATCAGAAAAAGAGCCTGAAGTCTTTGGGAAAAGCAAGATAGACTTAAAAATAAAGCAGATTTTGCCATCAGATGAATATAAATCATCTGCACATATTGATATTGGAAGAATTGAGTCAAAATTCGGTTCTATGGATTTATCTAAGTATTTGGGCTACGGCTCTGTAGGAATAAAAGAATATATAAAGCCTAAGACTAAATGCACATTTGTACTGACGCTTGAGTCCAAATACAAAAATGAAATAATAGATTCTTTGTTTCTGATAATCCTTTTTGGAACTTGCGGCTCAAAATCAAAAAATGGTTTTGGAAGTATTAATGTTATTCCGAAACAAAATTCTTTTGAGTTTAATCCACCTCGTGTCTTTGGAAAATTTGGGAACTGGAAAGGAATACTCAATTCCTCTAAAAAATATCCGTCTAAGATTTGTTCTGACGAAAACGGCGTATTGGCCTGGAAGACAAAGAACTTTAATTCATGGAATTTGGCATTTGAAGAAATTGGTTTGGTTTATCATGATGCTCTTTCATTTATAAAAGCAAAAATTCCAAACGGAAGAAAAGTCTTTGGAATGGCAAAAGGAAATTCAAGATTACCGTCGCAAGTGATTGTAAAAGTTTGTCCTCAGAAGGTAAAAGTTGAGAATTCAATAATGACAAAATACTATGGGTTGATAATTCACATTCCTTATGAGATAGAAAACTGGGAGTTAGAAGAACAAAAACAAGTAGGCTACCTTTTACATGATTATTTTGATAAAGATTCTCGTGTTACAGGATGGCAAAGACAAATTACAGGAGCTGCAAAATGAGCAATAAAAAATCAGATTATTGGCAGAATAAAGTTTCTCTTTGGCTTCATGACCCTGTATGCAAAGTATTTGATATTCCACATCATGAAGAAATTGCTTCTAAAATTGCGGAACTTCTTTATCAGACAATTCCGGATAAGGATAATTATCAGGCTGCGGACTGCATTGCTTCAAGTTTAACAAGAACTCTTCTGCCAAATTCAAAAGATGGCGGCTGCATTGATTTTTCGGATAATACGCAGATTGTTCATCCGCTTGTAAAAAAAGTTCTTCCTGTAGATTTGCCGGAAGTTGATATAAAAAAATTGTGTTCAGAAATTGAAGATTTACTTAAAAAAGATTTGGGGCTGAATAAAACTTACGAGGAAATGCAAGGCATTCCGGAAAATGAAAAGCCGTTAAATGCTTGCTTCAACTATAAAGACAGTCCTGAAGACTGGGCAAAATCACTTTTCAGTTATTTGTTTTTTCCTTTCCCAAAAAGGCTTCGTAATGAAAATGTCGGAAATCTTGGTGCGATCTGGGATATTTTGCCGGCAGACACAAGAATGCCGGATCATCCTTTGTGGCATCATTTGGGGCTTGTTTCCGCAATCGGTTCTTCTTTGTCGGAAGATTCAAACAATCAGATTGATATGGCTGTTTTTTCGATAACTCCTGTTCAGGATTTTATTGCAAAGGCAAGAAAACTCCGTGATTATTGGACTGGTTCTGTCCTTTTGTCGTATCTTGCTTTTACAGGAATTGCGTGTGTTATGGATGAACTTGGACCCGACCACATTGTTTATCCTTCTTTGCACAATCAGCCTTTGGTGAATGATTGGCTTGTCAAAAACTGTAAAATCAGTGAAAATTTTTTAAGCGAAAAAGGCGACTTAAAGACGCTTTTAGACAATACAAAGGGAATAGCCGCTTTTCCTAATAAGTTTATTTTCCTGTGTCCGCATGACAAGGTGAAAGAACTGAATGAGAAAATTACTAAAACTGTAAAATCAAAATGGATTGAAATTTCTTCCGGTGTAAAAGAGTATATTCAAAAACAAACTGGTGCAGTGGAAAACTTTTCGGAACTGTGGAATACCCAAATAGAAGATTTTTGGAATTTCTCCTGGGCTTCTTCAAAACTTGCTGAATTATCTGACAAGGAAAAAATTGAAAAGCTTGTTTCAGGTGATGTTGTTAAAAAAGAATTTGAGGTTTTGGATTCTTTTTCAAGACAGTATTCAATGAAAAATGTACGGCTTTACACTTCGACCCATTCTCTTGTTCAGGGCGTGCTTGCTGCCGGAAAAACAAAACCTGCGTTTATTCGCCGCCCGCAAAATGGAATAAAATGTCCGCTATGCGGAGAACGTGAGGTTCTTAACGATTTTAGATTTACTGGAACAACTTCTGCAAAAGAATATTCAAAAAATGTTGATGACTTTTGGAATAGAATTTCAGAAAACGACAAGGATAATAAGAACATCCGCAAAAATGAGAAACTTTGTGCGGTTTGTGCTGTAAAAAGGTTTCTGCCGATTGTCTCAAAAAAATATTCAAAAGATTTTATTTTGCAGGAAGTTTTTAAGTCGTATGAAAATTTTCCTTCAACGACAGAAATGGCTGCAACAAGTTATATGAAAAATCTTTCAGGAAAAATCGCAATCAATTCAAAGGAGTACAACGATATTTTAAGTTATCTTCATAATGAAGACAATTATGATGAAGATACAACTGATACGGAAAAAATAATAAAAGATGCTGAAAAAGATTTCGGCATAAAATTTACAAACAAAGACAAATATTATGCCGTTCTTTTGATGGATGGAGATAAAATGGGCGATTTGATAAACGGAGAAACGCTCGAGGCAAAATGGAAAGATGTGATTCACGAGGATTTGGCTGCAAAAATTGAAAATGGAACAGTAAAGGCTTCTGTTTTAAAAGATTATTTTGATAAAAAACGGACTTTGAATCCAGCCTTGCATGCAATGATTTCAGATTCTCTTAACAATTTTGCAAGATTTGGTGTTCAGCCTGCTGTTAAAAATGCAGGAGGCAGACTTATTTATGCCGGCGGTGATGATGTATGCGCGGTTTTGCCTTTGAATACAGCCGCTGAATGTGCAAAAAAAATTGCCGAAAGCTATACTATGTCTTTTGCAGAATATACTGAAAAAGATGGTGCGGTTGAAATTGATAAGTTAAATTATTCAATGCAGAAAGTCGGGTATCATCTTGGTCATGGAGCAAAAGGAATTTCGTTGTCCGGGGCAATTGTAATTGCTCATCACAAAGAGCCATTGAGAGAAGTTGTCCAGGATGCTCACAAAGTGCTTGATTCTATTGCAAAAGAAAAAACTGGAAGAAACGCAATTGCAATCAGACTTAAAAAACGTTCCGGCGGAGACAGGGATTTTTCTTGCAAATGGAATGAGGAAAATATTTTTGATTCAGGGAAAACGGTTCTAAAATCATTTATGAACATTTGCGGTGCTGCAAAATCAGAAGAAATCAGCACATCTCTTTTGTATAAACTGCAAAATATGGAAGATTTTTTTGAGCCGATGTTGGATTGCACGGACGACAATAAAAATAAAATTGTTCAGATTTTAAAATATGAGCTTTCTCATTCTGGAATTAAAATAAAAGAAAATAAACTTAATAATTACTCAAGAGATTTGGCGGGAATATGTTTCAAAAAAGAAAAAAATGAAAAACTTGTTTACAATTTTGAAGCAGCTGTAATTGCAAATTTTCTGCAGGGAATATCTTTTGAAGGAGCGGCTGAATGAGTGTTTTTTACGAAATAATCCCTTTAGATACGTTGTTTTTTAGAGGCTCAACTCCTATGGAAGCTGGACAGAATATCGCTGTTTCAATGTTTCCGCCACCTGTTTCTGTTCTTGAAGGCTCTTTTAGAACTGCATTTTTGCTGCAAAAAGGAATTTTTCCAGAAGATTATGCGTTTGGCAAAGATACTTCCGCAAACGAAATAATTGGAAATCCTTCTGAAAAAGCTCCATTTGAAGTTTCTTCTATTCTTATAAAGAAAGATGGTCAGTTTTATGCAAAAGTTCCTGCTTCATGGTATTTGGATTCAGAAAAAAAGCCGAAAGAGAAAACGGACTATATCGGCAAACCAATTATTGAGGCAAAGAGAAATCAGAAATTTCTTGATGATATGTTTGTGATGAGTTCTTCTGAAAATCTTCCATTTGTCCATGCAAAAGAAAATGCGCAGCCGTTGGGAAATATTTGGGTTTCAATTGATTTTATAAATTCCACAAAGAGCGTTTTGGAAGAAAATGATTTTCTGCTTCAGAATGAAATTTTCGCATTCGAGCAGAGAACAGGAATCGCATTGGATTCAGGAAAACATACTGTTGAAGGTCAGCTGTATTCTGCTTCTCATGTAAGACTTCTTGACGGAGTTTCAATGGTTGCTGGAATTTCAAAAGAAATTGGGTTAGAGGATTCCGGGAAAATTCAACTTGGAGGTGAAAGAAGATTGTGCAGCTACAGAAAAATTGATTTTTGTATGCCAGAAAAATCAGAAAATACAGCAAATCAATTTTTATCATTCGCGCCGATTGAAGCGACAGAAGAAATTCTTGAAAGCCTTATAGCTTCTTCTAAATTGGTAATAACTTCCGGCTGGGATTTGGCAAGAAGTTTTCATAAACCTACAACAAGCTGGATTCCTGCCGGAGCAGTATTCACAAAAAATGTAAATGGTATTTGTATTCCATTGAATCAAAGATAAATAAAACGCACAGGAGAATAATCATGTTTGAAAACACATCAATTGCAATTATGTATGCGGTAACACCTTGTCACGCAGGAAGCGGTTCTGCACTTGGAGTTGTGGATTTGCCGATTCAGCGTGAACGCCACACAAACTGGCCTATGATTCAGGCAAGCGGTGTAAAAGGCGCATTCAGGGCGAATTTTGATAGGTTCAAGAATAAGATTGCTAATAAAGAACAGATAAAAGACTTTGAAAAGCTTACAGAATCTATATTTGGAACTTCATCCAACGGGGGATATGCAGGTTCTCTTTCTATTTCAGATGCAAAAATATTGGCATTCCCGATGCGGTCAAATGTCTCGCCGTTTGTTTGGATTACTTGTCCGTCAGTTTTAAAGAGACTGGAGAAAGATTTGTCTGTTGCAAATTTTAATTCTATTGAATTTGATTCTTCAAAATTCTCTGTTTCTGATGACAAAGCAATAAGTCTTGGAAAATCCGAATTAAAGGGAAATGTTCTTCTTGAAGATTATGAAGTTCAAGTTGCAGATAGCGAAATTAAAGAGTTTTCAGAAATAGAACCATTCTTCAAAGATGCGGAACGGCTGCTTCTTGTGTCTGATGATGTCTTTAATTACGGAGTTTCAAACTGCACGCAGATTATGGCTCAAATTAAAATTGACAGCAAAACAGGAACCACGCAGGACGGCTCGCTGCGTTATCAGGAGGAACTTCCGTCTGATACAGTCATGTACACGGTTATTCATTGGGGCGATTCTAAAAATTCTGTGGAAGATAAACTAAAAGCAGAAACAATAAAAAACTTCATAACGGAAGAAGTGATTGCCAATCATATTCAGATTGCAGGCGACGAAACTTGCGGCCGAGGTGTTTTCCAGCTTGCTTGGAATCATTCTTCAAGGGAGGAAATGTAGAATGGCGATTCAGACAAAACAGCAGAAAAGAGCGGAATTTGCATTAAAGTCATTGGATAAATATAAAGATTCTGGTGTGCCGTCAACTTATGCGACATTTATTGTTGGAATGCCGAACATGATTCTTTCAAATGGACTTGGACAAAGTCTTGCATTTTTAAAAGCGAAGAGCTCAAAAAAAGAAAGGGAATTTGTCTTTGGAATTCTTAAATCATATTTGCAGAAAGAATTCAGCAGTTCATTTGCTAATGTAAAAGATGACTTTGATTTTCTTTCACGGATAAATTCAATATCTCAAAGCGAATACATAAAAATGCAGGAAGAAGTTTTGAGAATGTTGGAATGGCTGAAGCGTTATGCAAGAGCATTTGAAGGGGCAAAAGACAGTGAACAGTAATAGAAATTCGAGTGGCTACAGCCAAAAGCATTTGTCCAATGCTAGCGACAATATTAATTCGCTTTTTCCAGTTCCAGATAATCAGAAAAAACTGCTTGAAAATCCAAACTGCAATTTTTCTCTTTATTTCCCGCGGATGGTGAACTGGAAAATTGAAAAAGGTGAACTGAAAACTGATACAGAAAATATTCTGAATCTAAAAAACAAAAGCGATAAACTTTTTGAAATATCTGATGCCAGAAAAGAGATTGAAAGAAAACAGGAAAAGCAGAAGTCTTATATGAACTTTTTGAATTCACAAGGAATTCAGACTTTTTCCATTGTGGCAAAAACAGTTTCTCCGTTCATTACAGGTCTTGGTTCGGGGCATCCGACTGAAACTGGAATGATTCTAGACAGGAATATTGGAATTCCTTATATACCGGCTTCTTCTGTAAAAGGCGTTCTTCGTCTTGCTCATGCAATAAATATTGCAACCGGCAGAACTGAAATTCCTGAATCTGAGCTTGAAAAATATTTTGGCACATCAGATCAGAAGCAGAAAAATAAGTACAGAGGACAGCTTGTTGTTCTTGATGCATATCCTGCGGAAATTCCCAACCTTAAAGTTGACATAATGAATCCTCATTATTCTGATTACTATAGCGGAAAAAAGGATCAACCTGAAGAAACAGAATCGCCGACTCCAATAAAATTTCTTGCAGTCGGTCAGGGAATAAAGTTTGTTTTTAACTGCGCGTTTATTCCGCTAAAGAATGATGATAAATCTCCAATCCTTACCGAAACAGAAACAAAAGAAATTGAGGCTATGTTCAGCACCGCATTTGAAAAAGTCGGTTTTGGCGGAAAAACTTCTATAGGTTACGGGCGGTTTAAAAGAGTAAATGGTGTTGCTGAAACATCTCAAACTGTGCAGCCGAAAATCGTGAAAAAAGAGGATTTGACTGCAGGTGAATATGAAGCAATGATAATTGACTTGGATAAGCGGAGATTCAGCATATTTTTTGAAATCGTAAAGTCAAAAGATAAGGCTGTGTTAAGAAATTGCAAGACAAAAATTCTTTCAGCTTACAGAAAGAAAGACAAAGTTCGAGTAAAAATTGACGGAACAAAAAATAACGTCGGTGATTACGTTGTAATGCAGATTTTGTCAAAATTATAAGGAATCCTAAAACATGACACCAAATACAGTTCTAAAAAAAATAAAGCTCGGCGAAACAGTTACTCAGGAATTCAAGCGTTGCGGAAACGGGATTCATTCTGATGTTTATGAAACTGTCTGCTCATTCTTGAACCGTTTTGGCGGAGATATTTTTCTTGGTGTTGATGATGGCGGAAATATTGAAGGCGTGCAGGAAAATGCAGTCCGTGATTTGAGCAGAAATTTTATAAATTGCCTTAATAATCCTTCTCTTTTTAGTCCTGTCTGTACGGCAACTATTGAGCCAATTTCTATAGAGGGAAAAATCGTTCTTTGGATTTACGTTCCGAACGCTTCGCAGGTTTATACTTTAAAGGGCAAGGTTTATGACAGGCTGGGCGACAGCGATATTGTTGTAACTTCTACTGATAAAATTGCGGAAATGTATATCCGGAAACAGAATATTTTTACAGAACGCCGTGTTTTTCCGTATCTTAAGCTTGAAAATTTGCGGGAAGATATTTTTCAAAAAGCAAGGCAGCTTGCATACAACAGAAATTCTGGTCATCCGTGGATGAAAATGGATAATATGCAGCTTTTGAAATCTGCGGGGTTTTATACGCATGATTATGCAACAAATGAAGATGGTCTTACTCTTGCAGCGGCTCTTCTTTTTGGTCAGGATGATGTGATCCATGATATTTGTCCTACATATTGGACAGATGCGCTTTGCAGAAAAATCGACACAGACCGTTATGATGACCGCGAGATTATTCAGACGAATCTGATTGACAGTGTTGATTTGCTTATGCAGTTTGCCCGGAAGCATACTTCCGATAAGTTTTTTCTGAATGAAAATATGCAGAGCATCAGCTTGCGTTCAAATATCTGCCGCGAAATGATTGTAAACTGTCTGATTCACCGTGAATTCACAAGCGGTCGCATTTCAAAGTTTGTAATTGAAAAAGACAGAATGTATGTTGAAAATCCGAACAAGGCTCAAAATGAAGGAAAGCTTACGCCGGAAAATATAGAGCCGTTCCCAAAAAATCCTTGTATCTCAAAAGTTTTCCGCGAAATAACCTATTCAGAAGAACTTGGTTCTGGTTTTAGAAAACTGAATGAATATGTGCCTCTGTATTCCGGCAAAAATGCCCGTCCTGAATTTATAGACGGCGATATGTTCAGAATTATAGTCCCGCTTCCATCTGAAAAATCTGACGAGGAAACAGTTAAGAAAAATGGCGAAGAAGAAATAAAATCTAACTGTGGTGAAAACTGTGGTGAAAACTGTGGTGAAAACTGTGGTGAAAATAGTTCCGCCGAAGAAAAAATTCTTGAGGCAATCAAGGAAAATCCGAAAATCACGCAGAGGCAGCTTGCGGCGGTTACGGAGCTTTCGTTGCGCGGCGTGGAATGGAACATGGCAAAATTAAAAAATGAAGGCAAAATAAAACGGCTCGGTTCAGACAAAAAAGGAACTTGGGAGATTGTGGAATAGCAGGAGAGTGTAATAAAAACTTTGCCTTAGATAGCGTCAAAGTTTTTATTCACAAGTTTGCGTTGCAAACTTTTTTATAAACTGCAATTTCGTATTTTGTTGCGAAATTGTGTTAAAAAGTCAAATCGAAAATTTATATTTTCTCATTGACTTTTTATTGGAGAAAAAAAATGAAAGAGACAATTCTTGTAAATTTAGTAAGTGAACAGACAATTCCAAATGTTCAGTTTATAAAATGGTATTTTAATAAAAAGCAAGTGCCTATGAAAATTCTGCTTGTTTCTACAAAAGAAATGGAGCAAAAAGAAAAGTCACTATTTATAAAGAATGCATTGCATTTTTCTGATTCATTTGTTGAATGGGAAACTGTTCAGACTGATGGAAATGATATTTCAAAAACAGAAAATATTCTGACTGATTATTTTAAAGATAATGAATATAAAAATATAATTGTGAATATCACAGGCGGAACAAAAATTATGTCTTTGGCTGCATTTGATTTTTTCAACAATAAGCCACATACGGAAATTTTTTATCAGCCGATTGGAAAAGAGCTTCAGGAACTTTATCCAAATAAACAAAAATATGATATGTTTGAAGTCCTTTCTTTGAAGGAATATCTGGATGCGCATGGAATTTCTTATAAATATGATAACAAATGTGTTAAGGACTGGAATTATAACAAAACTGTTTATGATTTGTGCGTTGCTGATAACCGTGAGTTAATAAAGGGGATGATTGCCCTTCAAAATAATTCATACTTTAAAAATAAGAAAAAAGATTTTTTGGATTTTACTCAAATTGAAGAAGAAAAATTCAAAGCCATAAATCATCCTGTGGCAACAAAAGAAAATATGATAAAACTCTTGCAGATTTTTGGATTTGACGTTTCAAGAATTGAGCATAAGCACATTCGATATATAACTGGCGGCTGGTTTGAAGAATATGTTTACCAGAAAATTTGTAATGAATATCATAATGTAGATGAGAAAAATGTTGCGCTGAATGTTGAAATTCAAAAAGGAAATGATAAAAACGAACTTGATGTAATTTATCTGGATAAAGATAACAAGCTTCATGTAATCGAATGTAAAAGTTTTGTAGACGGCAATGAAGGCAACAGAGTTTTAAACGATGCTCTGTATAAACTGCAGGCGATAATCAAGTCAAAGTTTGGTCTGTACGTAAAGCAGCATTTATATACAAAAACTATAGTAAAAGAAAAAGAAACACCGTTGAATCGTGCTAAAGAATTTGGCATTGACATAAAAGACGGAACACAACTTTAGGAGTCTTCCCATGCCCAGAACATTTTGTCTTCTAAACCACGTCCTTACCCAAAATCAGCTTGCCGAGCTAAGCGAAAAATTCAATTCCTCAGAAATTGTTTATCCTGAAAAAAATCTTGCGGAACTTTGGTCGCAGATTCCGCCGGAAAAGTCCAATGAGGAAGTTGTTGAGGCTGTCGCTTCCTGGCTAAAAAACAATGCAACTTACGGCGATTTGTTCATAATTCAGGGCGAGTTCGGCTCGACTTTTACGCTTGTGGATTTTGCGCTAAAAAACGGTCTTGTTCCGCTTTATGCCACAACTCGGCGCATTGCAAAAGAATCTCGCAGCGGAGAAACCGTCCGCCGCGAATATGTTTTTGAGCACGTCTGCTTCAAGAAGTACCAGTATTTTAAAATGCGGTGATTTTGGAACTAAAAAAATCTATGTTATAATATTGAAATGAAGCTGGACACATCGGAAAGTCAAAATATAGAATTTAAAAAATCCTGGCGTGATGAATATCTCAAATGGATCTGTGCCTTTGCAAATACAGCCGGCGGAATTCTGTATATCGGAATAGATGACGATGGCACAATTTGCGGTGTAAATGACAGCCATAAATTGACAGAAGATATTCCGAATAAAATCAGAAACACGATGGGACTTGTATGCAATGTGCAGCTTCTGTCGGAAGATGATAAAGAATACTTTAAAATTGAAGTTGAAAAATACCCTTTTCCTGTCAGCTATCATGGAAAATATTACAAGCGTTCCGGCTCAACTTTGCAGGAGCTTACAGGTGTTGAACTGGACAAAATGATTCTTTTTGTTCAGGGGCGTACTTGGGATTCTGTGCCTGTTTCCGGAGTTTTGCCCGACTCTCTTGAAAACGATGCGTTCCGCTTATTCAGAAAAAAAGCTTCTGATTCAGGGCGGTTGGATAAAGAATCCCTTGAAGTGATAAATGAAACTCTTGTAAAAAATCTTCATTTGACCGAAGGCGATTATTTGAACAGAGCCGCTGTTCTTGCTTTTCATCCAGACCCGGAAAACTGGATTACAGGCGCTTACATAAAAATCGCATATTTTGAAAATGAAGCCGATATTTTGTACCAGGATGAAGTTCACGGCCCCTTGCTGCTTCAAGTTGAAAAAACAATGGATCTTATCTATTCAAAATATATGAAAGCCCTGATTTCTTATGATGATATTTATAGAAGAGAAACCTTCTTTTTTCCGCGAGCTGCGTTCCGGGAGCTTCTCTTAAATGCTGTTGTCCATAAAGATTACCTTTCAACAACTCCGGTTCAAATCAGAATTTATAAAGATAAACTCCGCCTTTGGAATGATGGCTCATTGCCAAAGGAAGTTCCTGTCGAAAGTCTTTTTAAGGAGCATATCTCAAAACCAAGAAATCCGAATCTTGCAAATGTTTTCTTTAAATGTGGAATGATTGAATCTTGGGGACGCGGATTTGAAAAAATTGCGGCTTACTGCAAGGAAGAAACTGCGAAAATTCCAGAAATTGATTTGTCTTTTGGCGGTGTTACAGCAAGATGTTTTGCTTCTGAAAAATACATAAAACTTATGAATGAATATAGGGAAGATTTTAATGGAAAAAATGACCCTGTAAATGACCCTGTAAATGACCCTGTAAAATCGATTTATGAACTTCTTAAGATTCGGAAGAATTTGACTTATACAGAAATTGCCTCTCATATAGGAAAGTCGGAAGCGACCGTAAAGCGTTATATTTCAAGACTGAAAAAAGATGGCTTTATAGAACGAGAAGGCTCGGACAAATCAGGTTACTGGATAATTTTAAAATAAAACTTTTTTCGAGGAAAATAATGTCAGAAATTTACATTCTTTCAAATTATGGAAAAATGAAAAAAAATAAAAATCGTGATACAATTTCTGTTCTAGGACGGATGTCATGAGTGATGAATTGTTTCAGAAAAAAGCGGAATTTCTTTCTTGGTGCATTGAGGAATACGCCGCTGCAAAAAATCTGAATGGCCGGGAGGTTGCTAATTTATTTTATCAGAAAAAAGTTCTTGATTTTCTTGGCGAGCATTACGAGATTCTACATACACAGGGGAAATCCTATATAATTGAAACGATTGAAGATTTCATTAAAACAGAGGGCGAATAATGAAAATATATCATGGCGGTTTTTCAGAAGTTCCTTCTCCGAAAATCTTGAAACCAAGCCGTGCAATGGATTTTGGAAACGGCTTTTACACAACAACGAGCTTTGAGCAGGCAAAAAAATGGGCTTTGATAAAAAAAGACAGATTTCATTATGAAAAAGCCATCGTCTCTGTATTTGAAGTGGACAGCGAAATCTTTAAATCTGAAAAAATCAAATCAAAAGTATTTAATAGAGCTGGTGAAGAATGGCTGGACTTTGTAATGGCGAACCGTCAGAACATTCATTTTGTTTATGATTACGATGTTGTGATGGGCGCAGTGGCAAATGATAATGTCTATGCAAGCCTTAATTTGTACGAAGACGGCTTCTTAAGCAAAAAAGAACTTCTTGACGAGTTGATGGCTTGGAAATACGTTGACCAGATTTGTTTTCATACAGAAAAATCTTTGGACTATCTGAAATTCATAAAATCAGAGGAGGTGTTTCAATGATTCGACCTCAGGTTACGCAAAAAAATGTCCATCTTTTTATTCCGGGCAAGGCTTCTAAAATCTGCTGTGAACTGGCAAGAAAAGAAAATCTTTCTCTTAATGAGTCCATCTTGAAATTTTATAATTCAACTGCATACGAAACTTTAAGCCGTGAATCTTCAAAACTCTGGCAGGAAGGCTGGGTTTATGTGTATCAGATGATGAATGACTGAAAAAATGAAGTTCGAGGAAAATAATGTCAGAAATCTACATTCTTTCAGATTATGGAAAACTTTCTAAAAAGGACGAGACAATTGTCTTTAGCCAGCCGGACGGAACTAGCACAATTCTTTTTCCGTTCAAGACTGAGCATCTGGTTCTTGTGGGCAAAGTTTCCATAAGCGCGGACGCATTGCGTCTTCTTACAAAATATAAAATCGGAACGACTTTTCTTTCCTCAAACGGAAGATTCAACGGCAAGCTTTCTTTTGGCGACGGAAAAAATATCTTTCTTAGGCAGAAGCAGTTCCGTATTTTAGACAATCCGCAAAAGTCGCTTGAGATTGCAAGAAGCATTGTCGCAGGGAAAATCCGCAACGAAATCAGTTTTATGCAGAGAATCAAGCGTAAGAATTCAAACGAAAACGAGGCGGTTGAAAGCGCAATCAGTTCGGTAAAGAATACGCTTTTAAATGCGGAAAAGGCTGATGACATTGAAAAGCTCCGCGGATATGAAGGTCTTGCCGCCAGAAAGTATTTTGAGGTCTTTAAATTCAATCTTCAGGATGAATGGGCGGAATTCAAGACAAGAAGCAAAAATCCACCGCGCACAAATGTTAACGCCGTCTTGAGCTTTCTGTACACGCTTTTGATGTACCGCGTGGAAAGCGCGATTGAGTCACAGGGCTTGGATTCCTGCTGCGGAAATCTTCATGCGGTGAACTACGGAAAAACTGCGCTTGTGTTCGACCTGATGGAAGAATTCCGCTCGCCAATCTGCGATTCTGTCTGCTGCTCGCTGTTCAATCTTGGAACTTTAAAGAGCGAAGATTTTGAGAAAAAAGAGTTCTCAGCCGAAAGTGAAGATTATCCTTTGGAAATTGAAAGGGAAAAAGGCGATTCAGATTCAAATTTGGAGGATGAAGAAAATACGCCTGCAAAGTATGGAATTCTTCTTACAAAAGCCGGAATTAAAAAAGTTATTTCCGCGTTCGAGGCAAAAATGAATTCGCTGATTCTGTATGCGCCGACAGCGCAGAAAATCTCATACGCAAAAATAATCTATCAGCAGGTTCTGCATTACAAGCGCGTAGTCTGCGGCGAAGAGACTGAATACAAGGCGTATTATTTCAAATGATTTATTTTATAAGCTACGATGTCTCAAATCCCAAGCGTCTCAATAAAGTTGCCAAGACGCTAGAAAATTTTGGAATCCGCATTCAGTTTTCATTTTTTGAGTGCGAAATGGAAAAAGAGCAGCTTGAGGAACTTAAGGCATCCCTTTTGAAAATCATCAATAAAAAAGAAGACAGCCTTAGGATTTATCCTTTGTGCCAGGACTGCGCGGCAAAAACAACCTCGCTTGGAAACGGAAATATTTTTATTCCCAAGACTTTTGAGATTCTGTGAGGAAAAAATGGAAAAACATTGGCTTATTGTTTACGACATCCGCGACACAAAACGCCTTGCAAAAATCTCAAAATGCGTTGAAAGCTACGGCTGGCGGGTGCAAAAGTCGGTCTTTGAAAGCACAGCAAGCGATGAGACAATTGGGCAGCTGAAAGGCAGGCTTGAAAAACTTATGGACATTGAGGAAGATTTTGTTCTGTTTTTTGAGGTGTGCGAGCGTGATTTTCAGAAAAAGATGGTGTTCGGAAAAAACATTGAAAAAGATGACAAAATAACAGATGAGGATTTTGTGATTCTGTGATAAAATTGTTTTATGACAATGCAGATTGGCTCTTTGACAGAAAATCGCAGACTTCCGTTTTTGAAAAAATCTGCAAAAAAAGGCGCAGGTTTGCGAATAAAATATAATTATTTATGATACAAGGATTTAAAATGATTAAAAAGACTGAGAATATACTTTTTGCAATAAAAACACACGGAATTGCGGCAAAAGAAACCAACCTTTGCGAAAATGCGCTTGCAATTCCTTGCAATAAAAGATATTGTGAGCGGTAGTATTAAAAACATAGACCTGA